>JAQTXD010000210.1 GCA_028688955.1 Desulfuromonadaceae bacterium | reverse complement strand
ATCGGCCCACCTGCGATCAAATCGCTCTACCACCAGAACCTTTACGTCTTCGAATGTTGCTATCTCAGCGTTGGCAACCGGAATGCCGTAGGCTTTCAATATAAGATGGCACAACCATTCGTTTTCCACGCTGTCGGTCAGATCCATACCGCTATGTGCGATTTTACCGATGGGGAGTTTGAATATGTGACTGGTCGGGGTGACACCGAGGGGACGGTGCCATCTGTCATTCAATCGAAGCAGGGCGGTCTTTTCCTGTGCGCCGGCAATTGAGATGCGGAAATCGTCATCGCCTTTCATACCGAGCGGCATGGTGGCGTAGTTGCGTAACACCTCGGCGATCTGTGTATCCGTAAGTTCCTCGGCGTCAATGCGGCGCACATCAACGGAGGCTGCATCTTCCGGGAGTAGTTGCAGGGCTCCGACGCAATCGCGACCAACATGCCAGAGTAGATCAAAGCAGCGATTGCTCTTGGCCCCGAACCGAGCCTGAATGCGACTGCGTATCGGTTGGCTGTCCGGTAGCAGGTTGTCAAAGAAGTTCTCCACCACATCGCCAATGTAAACCTTGTGGCTGAGCGGCATGGAGAGTGATAACGGTCGTCTCAATTCAGAATGCAGCCATTCATCGCCGTACTCAAAACGGAGCTGTCCGACGGCGGTCCGTATCAGACATCCAACATTTTGACCGTTCATAAAGAGGTGAAGATCGGCTGTAATCCGTGGTCGTGCCATTTACCAGGTGTCTCCCGTGCTTTCTATGGCAGGTTTTTGACGAGGTTGAATATTCAGTTCAAGGTCAAGGGCTGCGAGGAGTCGAAAAAGTGTGTTCAATTCAGTTCCCGGATTTCCTTTTTCAATTTTGGAAATAGTGTGCTGTTCCATGCCTACCGAATGCCCGACAGCTTTCTGCGACATCCCCTTATGCTTGCGCTCTGCCCGCAATGCCTGGCCCAGGGTTTCTGGAGAGCTGATTTTCTGGATCATTTCTGACTCCTGCTGCAATTCGGGAATAGCAATCTTCCTGAACAAAAATATACCTTGAAAGACATAATGTCAAAATATATTCGTAACGACATAACCAGAGTTCATATTCTAACGAATATCAATCATGTTACTTCTGGACGCCTGATTGATCTATTGATTGTTTGGGTGCCAAGAGTTCAAGGAGGAGAGTTTCCCATTTCAGAAGGGCAGCTTTTTTCTCGTTATCATAGCGATACTTATTGTAGACACCGATAATTCCAGGCTTTGTATGGTTCAGGATTTCTTCGGCATGTTCATCAGATACTCCAACTCTTGGCATATTGGTACGGGCGGTACGCCGGAGATCGTGAGGAGACCAAGGCGTCATTCCAAAATATGGGGCTTTGCTTGCATTGATTATATTGGCACCAACTGTCTTCCCAATTGAATCGGCCAAATACCCTCTACTGATTGCCCGACCAATTGTATTGACGGCGATATGTCCAGTTTTTCCCTTCTCTGATGGGAAAATATGTCCTTTTCTAGTGCCTATAAGGGAAAGAGCGGTATCTGTCAGATAGACTCGATGTTCCCTGCCGTTTTTTGCAACCTTTGCAGGAATTGTCCACCATCTATCATTAATTTGGTCACTGTGCATCTGAGCAACTTCACCCGAGCGTTGTGCTGTGACGAGAATCATTTTGAGAGCTCGTTTCACAGAATCAGATGAAGGCGAATTTGAAATTGCATTCCATACTTGAGGAACCTCGATGTCATCCAGGACACGATCACAAACATTTGCTATGGCCTTCGGAACAGCTTTTGTGATCTGCAGAAATGGTTGAGTTTCAACCCATTCCCGAAGTAATGCATATTCAAAAATTTGCCTACCCGCTTTAAGAACATTCCCTGATTGTCCTGGTGTACGTGACGCTATATCTTGAATAAGAGCAATGGCGTCCTTACGGCGAATTTCTGTAATGAGTTTTTTACCCATGGCCGAAATTATTCCGCTTTTCACGGTATAGAGAAAATTTCTTTGAGTCTGGAGACCATGGTTTTCTTTTGAATACTTTACATAGTAGACTGCGGCGAGTTGTTCAACTGTTGTCGGAATGAAATCTTCAGGAATACCTTCGTCCATGAGGAGTTCGAAGGTGTTTTTTTCAAGTGCGGCAGTTGATTGGGCGAGTTCTTCAGCTTTTCTTCGAGACTCCTCCAAGGCAGCTTTCTTGTCTTCACGGGGATCAACACCGCTCTTGACGAGATTGTAGGCATCGTTATAAGCTTTCCTGGCATCGCTCAAAGACATCCCAGGGTAGTTGCCTATTTTCATATACCCTTTTTGTTTGTTGAGCTCGAAAATAAACAGAAATGACTTTATTCCTGACGGCAGGATTTGAAGTGCAAAACCTCGACCTTCCCTGACTGTAAATTTTTTCTCTTGAGGCTTGATCGAGGCAATGTATCGATCTGTAAATTGCTTCATCTCAGGTCCTTTTTTTGTAATTACCGTGCATCCGTTTTTGCATCCGTTTTGCTCTTCGCTACCATCATTTTGCATCCGTTTTTAGCGTCGTGCATCCGTTTTG
>JAQTXD010000021.1 GCA_028688955.1 Desulfuromonadaceae bacterium | reverse complement strand
TTGGCGGGGCGAATGTAACGGGAACTGGAATGGAAATGTTCATGATCGGTGACCGGAATATTACTCTGGCACTACAAATGCTGGAGGAATACAGAATTCCGGTTGTCGCCAAAGACATTGGTGGGCAAGTAGGCAGAAAGATCATCATGAACACGGCAACTGGGGTGATTCTTGTCGGTAAGGGAAAACGGGATGATGGAAAGTCCCAGGTTGGTAGCGAATAAAAATAAGCACTATCAATTATTGGAGCACGTTAGCTGATGACGTTCTTACGAAAATATGATCGAAATATAAGCATTAAAGGCTGA
The DNA here is from genome assembly GCA_028688955.1 of Desulfuromonadaceae bacterium. Lineage (GTDB taxonomy): Bacteria > Desulfobacterota > Desulfuromonadia > Geobacterales > Pseudopelobacteraceae > JACRCG01. The sequence continues at coordinate 45,127 of JAQTXD010000021.1, read as the reverse complement.
CTCCCGGCGTTTTGTTCCTGCCTTGACACATCAATTCTTTTGCGGTAACTTGTCACGTCCAACCACAGGACACCTGACGTTTTCGTCATCATCCCCTTTACTACAAGGCTACTTCGGTATGAAAATTACAGCGGTTATTCCTGCCCGTTATGCTTCAACACGTTTTCCCGGTAAAGCTCTGGCTGAAATTGACGGGATACCAATGATCCAGCACGTCTACGAGCGAACTGCACAGTCCAGGCTGGTTAGCCGGGTTATCGTCGCGACTGATGACTCGCGTATTGCCGATGCGGTTAACGCCATCGGCGGGGAAGCAATTATGACTTCAACCGCCCATGAAACAGGTACCGACCGTTTGGCCGAAGTTGCTGCCAGTCTTGATTCAGACATAATCGTCAATGTTCAGGGCGACGAGCCGCTTATTGATCCGGCCTTGATTGATCAGGCTGTGCAGCCCTTTCTTGAAGAGCCCGATCTCCAGATGGGAACCGTCAAAACCCGCATCAAGTGTCTCCATGATTTTCTCTCTCCAAACGTTGTCAAGGTGGTAACAGACAATCGTGGTGATGCCCTCTACTTTTCCCGTTCACCGCTCCCGTTTTTCCGAGATAAATGGAAGGATCTCAAGGATGATTCTTTCTGTTGCGGTAAGCTGCTCTGCTATAAGCATGTCGGGCTGTACGTGTATCGTCGTGATTTCCTCTTGAAGTTTGCCGCCATGCCGGCAACATTTCTGGAAATTTCTGAAAAGCTTGAGCAGTTGCGAGCATTGGAGAATGGCATAAAAATCAGGGTTATCGAGACTGAGTTTGAGTCAATTGGCGTTGATACACCTGATGATTTGCTGAAAGCACAGGAACAGTTTCGAAAATTTTATAAGTAAAATCCCCCAAACCCTTCCTGACCAGGGAGGCGTCACACTGTTGATTGATCTTTAGGAGCAGATTCCATGAAAACCAAGTTTGTTTTTATCACCGGCGGTGTTGTTTCATCAATCGGCAAAGGATTGGCCGCCGCTTCGTTGGGAGCGTTGCTGGAAGCGCGCGGGTTGCGCGTATCGATGCAAAAGCTTGACCCTTACATTAACGTTGATCCGGGCACCATGTCACCGTTTCAGCATGGAGAGGTGTTTGTTACGGATGATGGTGCCGAAACCGACCTTGACCTTGGGCATTATGAGCGTTTTACGAGTGCTGTGCTTTCCAAAAAAAGTAATTTTACAACGGGACAGGTTTATTTTTCCGTTATAACCAAAGAACGTCGGGGAGACTATCTGGGGGGGACTGTTCAGGTAATTCCGCACATTACTGACGAAATAAAACTCAAGATTATTGAAAATGCCAAGGGTGCCGATGTGGCACTCGTGGAGGTTGGCGGGACGGTTGGTGATATCGAGTCACTGCCATTTCTTGAAGCGATCCGTCAGTTTCGTTTTGACCGGGGACCGGGAAACGCCCTCTATATCCACGTGACACTGGTGCCGTACATCCGTACTGCTGGCGAACTGAAAACCAAGCCGACCCAACATTCGGTTATGGAACTGCGCAAGATCGGTATCCAGCCGGACATACTGCTTTGCCGCTGTGAGCGTGACCTCCCGGATGATATGAAACGGAAAATAGCCCTGTTTTGTAACGTCGGCGAAAAAGATGTCATTCCGGTTGTCGATTCAGAGCATATCTATGCGGTACCGCAGGCGCTCAACAAAGAGCATCTTGATGATCAGGTTGTTGAAAAATTGAATATCTGGACCAAGGCGCCTGATCTGACCAACTGGCAGGATGTCGTAGAAAAACTGCGTCATCCGAGTCACGGTGAGGTGCGTATAGCAATAGTCGGCAAATATGTTGATCTGACGGAGTCATATAAATCACTGGCCGAGGCGCTGACCCACGGTGGCATCGCCAATGACTGCCGGGTTACCCTCAAATATCTGGATGCTGAAAAAATTGAACGGGACGGCGCTGACGGACATTTTGAAGATGTTGACGGCATCCTTGTCCCCGGTGGTTTTGGCGAGCGTGGTACGGAAGGAAAAATCATGGCGATTGAATATGCACGTACACACAAGATTCCGTTCTTCGGGATCTGCCTTGGCATGCAGATGGCGGTGATTGAGTTTGCCCGTAATGTGTGTGGTATGAAAGAAGCCTGTTCGAGCGAATTCCGTCAAGATGGGGGCGAGCCGCTGATCCACCTGATGGAGGAGCAGAAGTCCGTCAGTAAAAAGGGCGGCACCATGCGTCTTGGGGCATTCCCCTGCTTCATCGGCAAGGGAACGCTTGCCCATTCAGCCTATAATGAAACCGAAATTTCGGAGCGTCATCGTCATCGGTATGAATTCAATAATGCGTATCGTGACCGGCTGATCGAATGTGGGCTTATTTTGTCGGGGGTTTATAAGGACAAGAATCTGGTTGAAGTTGTCGAAATTGCTGATCACCCCTGGTTCCTGGCGTGTCAGTTCCACCCCGAATTCAAGTCGAAGCCACTTGTTCCGCACCCGCTCTTTCGTGCGTTTATCGCCGCATCGCTGGCACAGAGAAATAAGGAATAGACATGACACGTGAAATCAGTATAGGAAATTTTATGATTGGCGGTAATCGGCCACTGGTTCTTATTGCCGGGCCATGTGTTATTGAAAACGAGGCTGCAACGCTGCACCACGCCGAACGCCTGATGACTATTTGTAACGGTCTTTCAATCCCCCTGATCTTTAAGGCTTCCTATGATAAGGCCAACCGCACTTCGATCAATGCCTATCGTGGACCGGGTTTACGGGAAGGGCTTGCAATCCTGCGTAAGGTTAAGGAATCACTTGGCGTCCCGGTTATCTCGGATGTCCACTCCATTGAACAGATTGCCCCGGCAGCTGAGGTGCTTGATGTTCTGCAGATCCCCGCGTTTCTCTGCCGTCAGACAGACCTGTTGAGTGCAGCCGCCAGGAGCGGGAGGGTAATCAATGTCAAAAAAGGACAGTTTCTGGCCCCGTGGGATATGAAAAATGTTGCCGGAAAAATTGCAGCAAGCGGCAATGAAAATATCATTCTTACGGAACGAGGGGCTTCTTTTGGCTACAACAATCTTGTCGTGGATATGCGCAGCTTCCCGGTGATGCGTGCCACCGGCTATCCCGTTGTATTTGACGCGACGCACAGTGTTCAGCTCCCCGGCGGACAGGGAGACAGTTCAGGCGGGCAGCGCGAGTTTGTCGAATATCTTTCCCGGGCTGCAGTTGCCACCGGAATAGATGGAGTCTTCATGGAAGTGCATGAAGATCCCGATAAGGCATTCTGTGATGGCCCCAATTCAATTCCACTTAATGAGCTTCCCCTGCTGCTGAAGACCCTTAAAGCGGTTGATTCGGCAGTTAAACTGAGGGTGCCAGCATGAATGTTATCGATGAGGCACGCCGGGTAATCCGGGTCGAGGCGTTGGCATTGACGACCATGGCCGACCGCATTGATGCATCGTTCGAGCGTGCAATTGATCTGATTCTTCAGGGCCCCGGGCGTGTGATCGTCAGCGGTATGGGTAAATCCGGTCTGGTCGGACAGAAAATTGCTTCCACCATGGCTTCTACCGGTACCCCGGCGTTCTTTCTCCATCCGGCCGAAGGAATCCACGGTGATCTGGGCATGATCATGAAGGGTGATGTCGTAATCGCCATTTCCAACAGCGGTGAAACGGAAGAGATACTGAGGATCTTACCTTCCATCAAACGTCTGGGTGCTCATTTGATTGCCATGAGCGGTAATGCGTTATCAAATCTGGCCCGTTCAAGTGACGTTTTTCTGGATGTCTCTGTTGTGGAGGAGGCCTGTCCGCTTGGATTGGCTCCGACCGCTTCCACTACCGCGACTCTGGCTATGGGGGATGCGCTTGCCGTCGCGCTGCTGGTTCGGCGTGGTTTTAAGGCGGAAGATTTTGCCATATTTCATCCCGGTGGGTCCCTCGGCAAAAAGCTGATACTGAGAGTGGAAGACCTGATGCATGTTGGCGATTCAGTTCCGTTGGTGCAGGAGGATACCCTGATGAAAGAGGCCCTTTTCGTTATCACGGCAAAGGGACTCGGCGTGACCGGCGTCTGTGATGCAAGCGGTGCATTGACAGGTGTCATTACCGACGGCGATCTGCGCCGTTCACTTGAACGAGGTTTTGATATCCTCAACCAGCGCGCTTCTGAAATCATGAAATACGGTCCGTTGCGCATCAAACAGGCTGAACTTGCCGCAGCTGCATTGCAGATTATGGAGCAGCGGGCTATAACCTCGCTGTTCGTTTTTGAAAATGATCAGAGTGTTGCTCCTTGTGGTGTTATTCATCTGCACGACATACTGAAGGCGGGTATCGCATGATCAATGATAAATTAGCCGATATCCGACTGCTGTTAGTTGATGTTGACGGTGTAATGACTGATGGCGGTATTATCTATGACGGCAACGGACTGGAAACCAAAGTATTCAATGTCAAGGATGGACATGGCATTAAAATGCTTCAGCGTCATGGCATAGAAGTCGGCATCATAACCGGCCGTACGTCAGCTGTGGTTGATATCAGGGCCAGAGAACTCGGTATTGAATTGGTGTATCAGGGCTCACTGAAAAAGATTGACAGCTACCTTGATATTAAACTGAAAACCGGGCTTACTGACAACCAGATTGCCTATGTGGGAGATGATATAATCGATGTTCCCGTCATGCGTCGCGTGATTTTTGCAGCGGCTCCTGCAGATGCCCTGTCTGAGGTTAGGAGCGTTGCTCATTATGTGACGTCCTGCGCAGGGGGGAAGGGTGCCGTGCGTGAAGTATGTGATTTAATTCTTAAAGGCCGCGGCCTATGGAATGAGGTTGTGTCCCGGTATGAGCTGTAGATTCTTTGCTGATTTTAAGCTGATACAATCTCTGTGCCAAAACATATTTTCATGTTACGTTATGCTGGACAGTCCCGCTCCTCAATGATATAGTCCCTTCCAATTATGGCATTGCCCGTGTATATCAGACCTCTGTTGGCGCTACTTGTGATTACGGCGATAACTGCCATCGCGGTCGTTATTTTTCGGAATGATCCCCAGGGGGCGGTTCCGGTTCTACCGGTTAAACAGCAGCTTCCCCGCAATATTGATGTTTCCCTGAAAAAAGCACGCTTTTCTGAAATTCAGGATGGTCTGGTCTCATGGGAACTCGTTGCCGAGCGGGCAGACTATGATAAAAGTGGAGAGACAGCGTACCTTGCAGATATTCGCATGGTGTTTCAGAGCTCCGGTGTCCACGGTGCAATAACAGTTACGGCTGACAATGGTGAATATTCAGCAGCTGTAAAGACGGTACGGTTGAAAGGGAATATCAGGATTGTAACTGAAGACCGGGCACATTTTGAAACGGATTCGATTGTCTATACCGGTACAAGTGCCCGGTTTTCAACTGCTGATCCGGTATTCTTCAGCCAGGATAGGTTACAGCTTCATGCGGTAGGTATGGATTTGGGTGTTGAAAATCAACGAGCTCATTTTCACTCTGCTGTTGAAGCTTCAATTATCCGTAATTAGTAATTAGCTTTGCTCGAGTATAGAATCCAGCCAGGTATTTAATGATGAAAATACATTCGCTCTGTGCAGTGCTGGTTAGTTTGTGCTGTCTGATCCCGGTCTCCGCTGCTGTTTCAGGGACTCAGGTGCACAAGGATCGCTCGCAACTCCCGATTACCGTTAAATCAAACGAGATGACCGCCGACAATAAAGGGAAAATGGCGGTTTTCTCTGGCAAAGTAGTTGCAAAACAGGGCGACATTACTATATTTTCTGATAAACTTATCGTAAACTACTCGGATAGTAACAATGAGGTGGAGAAGGTAGAAGCGCTCGGAAATGTCAGGATTGTACAATTAAATAGAACAGGATTTGCCGAACAGGCGTTGTACGATAGTCGCAATGGCCGAATTGTTCTCACCGGGACTCCCCGGGTTGTTCAGGGTAGCGACAGCATTAGCGGGAAGGTGATCACCTATTACGTTGATGATGACAAGAGTGATGTTTCAAGTGGTGGCGATCCAAAATCACGAGTAGAAGCGATCATAAATCAGCCTGCAAGGAAAAATGATGCCGGTGGACGTTAATTCTTCCAGGCTCTGGACAAAGTCGCTCAAAAAAAACTATGGAAGTCGTCAGGTTGTTGGTGGTGTAGATATTTCCATCACTTCAGGATCCGTAATCGGTCTGCTGGGTCCAAACGGTGCGGGAAAAACGACGACTTTTTATATGGTGGTTGGGTTGGCTCATCCGGATGGTGGGCAGGTTTTCCTCGGTGATGAGGAGATAACGATGCTGCCGATGTACCAGCGGGCACGGCGTGGTATAAGTTATCTCCCGCAAGAGGCTTCGGTTTTTCGCAAGCTCTCGGTTGCTGATAACCTTATGGCAATTATTGAAACGGTGGAATCTGACAAACGCCGTGGCCGTCAAAAGATGGAACAGTTGCTGGAAGAATTTTCGATCTCACACATTGCCTCATCAAAGGGATATGCGCTTTCAGGTGGAGAACGTCGCCGGGTTGAAATCGCACGGGCACTTATTACAAACCCCTCGTTCATTCTTCTGGATGAGCCGTTCGCAGGGATTGATCCAATTGCCGTTGCTGATATTCAGGGTTTGATTCTGTCACTTAAAAATAAAAATATTGGCATTTTGATTTCTGATCACAATGTACGGGAAACACTTGGTGTCTGCGATGCCGCATATATTCTGAGCAGTGGTATTGTACTGGAACACGGTACGCCAGGCGAAATTGCTTCAAGTAAAAAAGCCCAGGAAATTTATCTGGGGAAAGATTTTCGTCTCTGATGCACCTTTTACACAGCATGTAACTCCAATTAAGCTTTGAGGTCACTGTTTCATGGCAATGGAAATGCGCCAACAACTGAAAATGTCCCAGCAGCTGGTGATGACTCCCCAGCTGCAGCAGGCTATCAAGTTGCTGCAGATGACGCGTCTTGAACTTCAGGATCTGGTCGTTCAGGAATTGGAGGAAAACCCGCTTCTTGAAGAAGCATCCGAGATGGAGGAAATTCGCGAGCTCGATACACTGGAGGTTGCAGAGCAGGAAATTGAGCCAGCACAGGAAGTCGGCGACTTTCATGAAGTTGAAACCGGTGAGGATACTCTGCGGGATTGGGACAGCTATCTTGATGGGTACAACTACAGTTCCGGTGAACAGCAGTACGGTGGTGAAGATGAACGCCCTTCCTTTGAAAACCTGCTGACAAAAAAAGGTACTTTGATTGATCATCTCTTGTGGCAACTTCATATGGGACAATATTCAGAAATGGATATACGAGTGGGTGAAGTTATCATCGGAAATGTGGATGATTATGGGTACCTGAGAGCGACCATTTCTGAAATTGCTGTGGCAAGTTCCTCTACCGAGGAAGATGTCCTCGACGTACTTGAATGTATCCAGGAATTTGATCCCCCTGGTGTTGCCGCCCGCGATCTGCGTGAATGTTTGCTGATTCAGGCTCGGAATTTGGGCATGAAGGGGAGCATAGTTGAAAGTATTCTGCAAAATCATCTCGGTGACCTGGAAAAGCGAAATTACAAGCAGATTGTACGTTCATTAAAAGTTGACCTGAATCAGGTGCTGGTAGCTTCCCGTATAATTTCCGGATTTGACCCGCGCCCTGGCTCATCATTCAGCACCGATGATGTGCATTATATATCTCCTGATATTTTTGTGCATAAGGTGGGTGACGATTATGTTGTCATGCTGAATGAAGAAGGGTTGCCAAACCTGAAAGTCAGCACCCAATATGCAGATGCCCGTGGAAATGGTACAATCGACACCCAGGCAGAGCACTATATTAATGACAAGATGCGTTCGGCAGTCTGGTTGATCAAGAGCATCCAGCAGAGACAGCGAACGATATACAAAGTCGCAAAAAGCATCATACGTTTTCAGCGGGAATATTTTGATCGTGGCATTGAATACCTTCGCCCTCTGGTATTGCGGGACATTGCCGAAGATATCGGTATGCATGAATCAACCATCAGTCGGGTCACCACCAATAAATATATGCAGACGCCACAGGGATTGTTGGAACTAAAATATTTCTTCAACAGCGGTCTCTCGACCAGTGAGGGTGACTTTGTCGCCTCTGAAAGCGTAAAAAACAGAATCAAAGAAATAATCGAAAAAGAAAATACTAAAAAACCTCTATCCGATCAAAAAATTGCTGAAATGCTGACGAGTCAAACGGTAAATATTGCCCGCCGCACAGTAACCAAATATCGCGAAATGCTGAATTTGGGATCATCCTCGGAACGGAAAAGACATTTTTGACGGATCGCCTCCGGGCGGCCGTCCACTTCACAGCACCAACCACACAGGAGGATTCAATGCATGTAACAATGACATTCAGACACATGGAACAGAGCGATGCTCTTAAAGCGTATGCTGAAGAAAAACTTGAGAGGGTTACGAAGTATATTGACAGCCCGATAAATGCTCAGGTTTACTTTTCCGTAGAGAAAAAAATACGCCACATTGTCGAAATTGTTATTAACTCGAAGGGAATCAGTACGAAGGCCTCAGAAGCAACTAATGACATGTATGCCGGTATTGACGCAGTTATCGATAAAATTGAACGTCAACTCGTGCGCTATAAAGAAAAAATCAAAGCTCATAAACCGAACGGTGATGAGCATGGTCGTCAGCTTTCCAAAAAGATCTTTGAAGCAGATAGTATTGAAGGCTCAAGTGATTCAGTTGTTATCAAAACCACTACAGAGACTGCCAAACCGATGTCGGTTGAAGAGGCCGTCATGCAGATGGATCTCCTGCATAAGGATTTTATTGTATTTACTGATGCTGACAGCAGTGAAATTAACGTTCTGTATCGTCGTAAAGACGGTAATTACGGCTTGATAGAGCCACACAGCGCCTAGTCTCAGCTACCATGGACGGTATATCACTCTCAATACAGGAGCTGCTGGCGGATAGCGAGTATGGTCTCGGTTTGTCTCTCATCGCAGGTAAACAGGGCCTTTCTCACCGTATTACCAGTTCACGTATTCAGAAACCTGGACTGGCTCTTGCCGGATACACTGAGCACCTGCACCCTGACCGGTTGCAGGTGCTTGGCAATACGGAAATATCCTATCTCCTGCAAAGTGATAATCTTGTCGCTGCCAAAAATCTTGCCGCGCTCTGCAAATTTCCAATCTCCTGTTTTATAGTAACCAAGGCACTGCGTCCGCCGGACATGCTGGTTGAGCTTGCAGAATCCCACTCAATTCCGGTACTTGCAACTCCACATCAATCGTCAACCTTTATCTCTTTGATAACCAAATTTCTTGAAGAACGGTTGCTGCCGAATACTCATCTGCACGGTGTTCTGATGGATGTCCTGGGGGTCGGTGTCCTCCTCTCCGGGAAAAGTGGCATAGGGAAAAGCGAATGCGCTCTTGATCTTGTTATCCGCGGACATCGTCTGGTAGCCGATGATATGGTGTTTATCAAGAAAAAGATGCCGGCTGTCCTTGTCGGTCACGCAGAAGAGTCCCTCCAATATCTGATGGAGATACGTGGCCTTGGGATTATCAACATCAAGGACCTCTACGGAGTTTCGGCAATTCGCGATAAGAAAATAGTGGATATGCAGCTGGAACTGGTGGAGTGGGACGAGTCACATGAGTACGACCGCCTGGGAATTGATGACCGTACCGTATCTATTCTTGGTATTGAAATCCCGCATATTGTTATTCCCGTAAGACCCGGTCGTAACCTGGGTTCAATTATAGAGGTTGCCGCTCGAAACAATCTTCTCAAGGGAATGGGATACCACTCAGCTCGTGATTTTCAAGAACGACTTTTGGCACGAATTGAAGCGAGGCCACTTGGAGATGAGGTTGAGTAACATATGCGTATTATAGTCATTACCGGTATGTCAGGTTCAGGCAAGTCCACTGCAGTCAGAGCTTTGGAAGATGAAGGGTATTACTGCATCGATAATCTGCCGATTCGTCTCTTTAAACGGTTTGTTGATCTTATTGGAAAATCAGGTGAAACTTTTAAAGGCATCGTACTTGTTGCAGATATACGTGGACGGGAGTTTTTCAAAGGATACGAAACCACATTTCATAAAATTATCGGAACAGGGCACACAATAGAGATATATTTTTTTGATGCACTGGACGATATTCTGATACGCCGTTTTTCTGAAACACGTCGACGTCACCCCGCTGACGATCACTGTACTGTAACCGAAGGTATTCGTATTGAACGGGACCGCCTGAGCGGTCTCAGGCAGATTGCAACACGAACGATTGATACTTCGGAATTTACGGTTCATCAGCTTAAAGAATTTATCCTGAGAATCGTCAGGGGGGAGGAAAAAGAAAATCCGTTGATCGTTGAGGTCCAGTCATTTGGTTTCAAATATGGTGTCCCGTTGGAATCATGTATTGTCATGGATGTTCGCTTTCTCCCAAACCCATTCTTCGTACCGGAACTGAAGGGCTGTTCTGGACTGGATGATGCTGTTCGTGATTATGTCCTTGATAATGTTGTTACTGCTCAATTTCTAGAGCATTTTTTTCCTCTTCTCGATATGATGCTGCCTGAATACCGTCAAGAGGGGAAATCATATGTAACTATTTCGATCGGTTGTACCGGGGGACGTCATCGCTCTGTTGCGCTGGCAGAAGCCACTGGAATGTATCTGCAGGAAAGGTGGCCATCCGTGCGAGTTATTCACAGGGATATTGAAAAGGGGCTGAAATGATAGGTTTAGTACTCGTTGCACATGCTGGCATGGCGACTGCCCTCAAAATGTCTGCAGAAATGATAGTTGGTACAATTGATAACTGTGCGACTGTAGAGGTTGCACCTGATGAACGAGCTGATGATATTATGGCTCGTGTTGTGGCTGCTGTTGAATCCGTACAGGCCAACGGAGCCATTATTTTGACCGACCTGTTTGGCGGAACGCCGTCAAATATGGCGATGTCATTTTTGAAAGAGGGGAGCATTGAAGTCGTTACCGGAGTAAATTTACCGATGATGATTGAATTCAGTTCCCGTCGCGAACGAATGCAGGTCTCAGAGCTTGCTGCCGCCCTGCAACGGGCGGGCCGCGAAGGGATCATTGTTGCAGGAGAATTTTTGAAATGAAAGAGTAAACCCTCACCAACCGCCTTCTGCATCATTCGGATGGCGGTGGAGAAAGTGGAAGGAAGCCTGAATAATGCTCCAGAAAGAATTTTTGATAATTAATAAACTTGGCCTGCATGCTCGTGCTTCAGCACTCTTCGTGAAAACAGCCAGCCGTTATGGATCAAACGTCAAGCTAGCGCGTGAAGGTGTGGAAGTTAACGGTAAAAGCATCATGGGTATCATGATGCTGGCGGCCTCAAAGGGTTCTACAGTTTGCCTCACGGTTGAGGGCGAGGATGAAACTGAGGCGTTTCAAAACATTGGTGACCTGATTGCAAATGGTTTTGGGGAAGAATAATATGCAGACATTCTGTGGAATCGCGGCTTCGCCCGGGATTGCCATGGGTAAGCTGCGTATTATCGATCGGCGACGAACGGTTGTATCAGAATATATAATCCCTTCAGACACGGTATCTCACGAAATCACTCGTCTTGCTCAAGCGATTGATGACACACGCATTGAGTTGGAACGCCTCAAATCCCGCCTTGCAGAAACAAATGGTGAAGAACATCTCTTCTTCATTGAAACTCACCTGATGATCCTTGCTGATGAACGTCTGGTAACCGAATCAGCGGAAATCATCCGTACCGGGTTGATTAATGCTGAGGGAGCTCTGCGAAGAACCCTCCACCGTTACCGGGAAACATTTGCCAGTATTGATGACCCGTATCTGCGTGAACGTATCAGCGATGTAGAGACCGTCATTGAAAGGGTTTTAAGAAACATGAGTGGAGAGCCGGCTGAACCCTTTCCCGAGCATGAAGCCCAGACAATTATCGCGGCACATGACTTATCTCCTGCAGACATGCTTCAGATTAACCGGAAAAACGTTCTTGCCATAATAACCGAAATTGGCGGCCGCACATCACATACGGCCATACTTGCCCGTGCCCTGGACCTACCGGCAGTTATGGGTGTTGAGGGGATAACCGATCTTCTCTGTGACGGTGCAACCGTTGTTGTGGACGGGTTATCAGGGGGAGTAATAATTGACCCTGATAAGGAAACATTCAAATTATCACTCCGCCGCAAGCAACAGTACGAGTATGTAGAATCTGAACTTCTTAAAACGGCTCCTTTGCCTGCGGTTACCCTGGATGGTCATGTGATGCATTTGCGGGGTAATGTGGAAATTCCTGAAGAAGGTGCCTCAGTTTTGGCCCATGGCGGGAGTGGTGTAGGCTTGTATCGTACCGAGATGCTCTTTATGAACCGGTCTACCATGCCGGATGAAGAAGAACAGCTTGACTATTATCGATCTATGCAGCGGGCTGTTGCACCTCATCCTCTTACCATCAGGACTCTTGATGCCGGAGGAGACAAGCTTTTGGAGGGAATGGATCAGGCTGAGGAAGTTAATCCGGCGCTTGGAGTGCGTGCTATTCGCTTATCCTTAAGCATGCCGGATGAATTTAAAAAACAGTTACGTGCTATTCTTCGTGCCAGCGCCGATGGCCCGGTCAGAATCATGTTTCCGATGATTTCTGGAATTGAGGAGGTTCGTAAGGCAAAAACGTTTATAGAAGAAGCGAAAAAGGATCTAACCGCGTCCGGTATTCCGTTTGATAATTCTATACAGGTTGGAGTTATGATTGAAATTCCGGCGGCTGTCACACTCGCCGATCTGCTTGCCCGTGAAGTAGATTTTTTCAGCGTCGGCACGAATGATCTGATTCAATACACTCTTGCGATTGATCGAAGTAATGAACAGCTTTCGCATATGTATCAACCGCTTCATCCTGCCGTATTGAGGTCGTTGCGCCGCATCGTTCAAGCTGCTCATGGCGCCGGAATTCCAGCCTGCCTCTGTGGTGAAATGGCGGGTGAGCCTCTCTTCTTGCCGATTTTGCTGGGGCTTGGCTTTGATGAGCTTTCAATGGGAGCCGGTTCCATACTGCGTGTGAAACAGATACTTCGTCAGTGTACGCTGGAAGGCGCTGCCAGAATTGCCGAAGGGTGTTTTGGCTATGCTACTGTAGCGGAAGTCGAGATGTTTCTGAAATCACAAATCACTCTGGATGTTGCTGAAAGTATCGACTGATGATGGCACACGAAATCTTCCCGTATGCTGCGTTTGTTTTTGGTGCAGTGGTCGGCTCATTCCTGAATGTCTGCATCTGTCGAATGCCGCTGAATGAATCAATTGTATCCCCCCCCTCCCATTGCCCCCACTGTTCATACCAGATTTGCTGGTACGATAATATCCCGATATTGAGTTACCTGTTGCTGCGAGGAAAATGCCGAGGTTGTGGTACACACATTTCTTTTCAGTATCCGCTGGTCGAACTGCTCAACGGGGTACTGTCACTGTTCCTCTTCATTCGCTTTGGGCCGACACTTGCTTTTGCTACTCTGTTTCTGTTCTGCTCTGCTCTGGTCGTGATTACCTTTATTGATATTGAATACCAGATTATTCCTGACGAAATATCGCTGTCAGGGATTATTGTTGGATTTGTCCTGTCGTTTTTTCTGAAAGGTCACACCTGGTTGAATTCTTTGTTTGGGATCTTATTGGGTGGTGGCAGTCTTCTGCTTGTTGCCTACTCATATCAACGACTGACCGGTAAAGAAGGTATGGGGGGCGGTGATATCAAGCTGTTGGCAATGATGGGCGCCTTCCTCGGATGGAAAGCTGTGCCGTTTATTATCTTTGCCAGTTCACTGGTCGGGTCCGTCGTTGGTGTATCCATCATGTTATTTCAGAAGAAAGATTCAAAACTGGCAATTCCTTTCGGACCATACCTCGCATTTGGTGCGATACTGTATATTTTTTACGGGAGACCACTCATCAGATGGTATCTGGGGTTGAGTGGTTTTGGTCAAGGGTAGCCATGCCCAATATCCGTCCCAGTTTAACCGTTTCGATTCTGGCGTTTCTTGGATCGCTGCTGGTCTTAACCTGGTTACTCTTCAGCCTGCTGGCATTTAAAACGGCGGCAAACGACTTATATGCCCAGAAAAGTGAACATGCCCGTACTCTTCTCAAAGGATTTGTCAGCCTCCTTCCTGATATCATTCCAACGTACCCCGAGGGATTTATTTCTCCGGATTCACAAGCGTCTCATTATATACAAAAACTTTCAGAAGAATCTTCATTCAGCCGCTTAACCCTGCTGGACGGAAATGGCAATCTCATCTACAGTTCCGGTCGTGAGGGGGATGATCCATACTCACCGTTTCAGGGGCTGGCTAAAAATGTGAACGGGAGTTACATCCGTCCAGACGGCAGCGGTGTTGTTCACCTTATTTCCGTTATGCGTGATGGAAAGACAGTAGGCAGTGCCGGTTTGCTCCTTTCACTCGCTCCTGAAAAAGCCCGATTGAACCGCTCCAGAGAGTTGTTGTTTACCTACTTTGTTCTGGACTTTATATTATTGCTTGGTTTGGGGTCATTTGTTCTGTCGCGTATTGTGGTTAATCCGATTAACCGGCTATTGACCGCTACGGAAAAAATTACCGGTGGGCAATATGGGCAACGATTGAAAATGTCCGGCAGTGCAGAGATGGTCCGGCTCGCCTCGGCATTTAACGAAATGGCATCGGCGCTCGGTGATAAGGATCTTCTGGTAACAAAGCAGATGGCTGCCCTCACACAGGCTAACAGCGACCTTCGGCAGGCTCGGGAAGAAGCATTGCGTACAGAAAAAATGGCCTCCATAGGTCTGCTCGCTGCCGGGATGGCACATGAAATCGGGACGCCTCTCGCTGCAATTATGGGATATGCCGAACTCTCTGCAGGCGAAAACTCAGATATCGCTGCAATTCAGGATTATGCCCGGCGTATTTCTGATGAAAGTTCCCGTATCGATCGAATTGTACGGGGGCTTCTTGATTTCTCCCGTCAACGAACGCAGTCCGGGGAAGATGCAGATGTTCGTAATACTGTCCTCTCTACTGTAGACCTGCTGAAACAGCAGGGCGTATTCAAGCAGCTGAATCTTTACACGGAATTCGATGAGGGTGAATTGCGCGCAAATTGTGATCAACATCAACTTCAGCAGGTAATTATCAACCTTCTTCTTAACAGTCGGGATGCCACACCTGCAGGTGGAACCATTACAATCCGGGTCGGACATGAAAACACTTGTATCCGACTGGATATTATAGACAGTGGTACAGGAATTACCGATGAGTCGATGAAACATATTTTTGATCCGTTTTTTACCACTAAACCTCCAGGCAAAGGGACCGGACTTGGGTTAGCTATTTCAGCACGTATTATCGATGGCTTTGGCGGGCGGATATCTGCAGCCAATAATGTTGGTAGCGGGAGTTGTTTCACGGTGTGGTTGCCAATTTCTCGCAACGTTCAGGAAGGTGGTGTATGAACATTTATCAACATATTCTGGTTATTGATGATGAAGAAAACATGCGCCACATGCTGTCTGTCATGCTGACCCGCCAGGGATACCGGGTTGACCAGGCGACAGATGGTGGGGAAGGGCTGGCCCGACTTATGGAAAATGCCTACGATTATATCCTTTGCGACATACGTATGCCGGAAATGGACGGCAAAACTTTTTTGGTGCGGGCATTGGAACACCATGTCACTGCACCGATTATCATGATGTCAGGCTACGGGAGTGTGGAAACTGCAATTGAATGTATGAAACTGGGAGCTTATGATTTCATTTCAAAACCGTTTAAAAAAGATGAAATTGTAATGGTACTCAAAAAAGCAGAAGAACGTGAGCGCTTGAAAGAGGAAAATAGTCAGTTGCGGGCAGTTGCCGCTGGCCAGTTTTTTTATAGCGGAATTATCAGTCGAAACCAAAAAATGATGGATATTTTCAGCCATATCAAAAAGGTTGCGGACTTAAAGACTACCATTCTGGTGTTGGGTGAGTCCGGTACGGGAAAAGAGTTGGTTGCCCGGGCTGTTCATCAGAACGGCCGGAGAAATAATAAAGATTTTGTTGCTGTTAATTGCGGCGCTATACCGGAAAATTTACTTGAAAGTGAATTGTTCGGCCATACCCGTGGCTCATTTACCGATGCGACGAGTGACAAAATCGGGCTTTTTGAACAGGCGGATGGTGGAACTCTTTTCCTTGATGAAATAGGCGAGATGCCGCTTGCTATTCAGGTGAAGTTACTCAGAGTTTTGCAGGAAGGTGAGATTAGAAGAGTAGGGGGGGCGGCTTCAAAGAAAATTGACGTACGGGTTATTTCCGCCACGTCACGTGATTTATCTTCTGATGTTGAAAACGGGCGCTTTCGAGAAGACCTTTTCTTCCGTATTAATGTGTTCTGCCTTATGTTGCCCCCGCTTCGCGAACGTGTTGAAGACATACCACTTTTGGCAGAACATTTTTTAAGGCGTTACGGTGGCGACAATGATAGCAATGTTACCGTTATTGAACCTGATGCCATGCGGTGCCTGTTGGCACATCGCTGGCCCGGAAATGTGCGTGAGCTTGAAAATGTCATAGAACGTGCCTGTATCATGTGTGAAAGCGGGCGTATTACTTCCGCCTGTCTTCCTTCGTCACTACTAATGCAGGAGCAGCACAATCGCGACGTGACGGGTAGTGACGAAAATCTCTCAATAAAACAGGCAGAAGATAGCATCGAACGTGATTTAATTCGGAAAGCCTTGGTCAGGACATGCGGAAATCGAACGCAAGCTGCAAAAATTCTCGAGATCAGCCATCGTTCGCTGCTTTACAAAATAAAGGAATTTGGAATAGAGTAGCCAAAATTGACACCACTAAAGGAGTTTCCATGCTGAAAGAAATTTGTTGTGCAGTCGCGGTCATGATTATCGTTGTTTCCTCTTCCTATGCTATGGCAAAGGACGGGTGTGGCGGAGATTGTGCCTCGTGCCATACTCTTTCCACCCAGGAGGCGAGTGGTCTCTTAAAAAAAATTGGCGGGACAGTTACTTCAGTACGGTACTCTCCTGCACGAGGACTGTTTGAATTACTGGTTGAGAGGGAAGGACAGAAGGGCATTATTTTTATGGATTACGGGAAAAAGCATATTATTCAGGGGGCTGTTTTTGACCTGGAAAAACTTGAACAGGTTATTGCCCATAAAAACGAACTGCCTCAAGCGAAGCAGATCACATCGGTCGATGTTAAAACAATTCCCACAGCAAATGCGGTGATTTTGGGTAATCCCAACGGTTCAAAAAAACTATATGTTTTTACGGATCCTGACTGCCCCTATTGCCGCAAAGGGCATGTTGAACTGAAAAAACTTGTTCGGATCGACAAAGATGTGGCGATATACATCATGTTATTTCCTTTACCAATGCATCCGGGCGCCTATGAAAAAGCCAGAACTATAATCGAAACAAAGAATCATGATTTTTTGGATAGGGCGTTTGATGGAAAAGAAATTCCCAAACCGACTAATGAAAACAGCAAAACAGCAATTGATGAGATCGTTAAATTTGCGAATAAACATGGAATTTCCGGCACTCCGACGATGATTTTGCCAGACGGTGCAATTCAGGTCGGGATGCGTGATGCCGACTCTCTGAAGAAACTGCTGGAAGGGAAATAGAACTTTTCACACTCAAAATATGGAGCACAATTAGCCCCTTACTATGCAATTATTTCATAGTAAGGGGTATTTTTATGTCTGGTTTGCCCTGAATAAATTGCATAGTTACGACACCGTTATGTTAGAACTTTAAATATATCAATATGATATCCTTCAATTTGTCAGTGGCATTGGAATTGCATTATCTGGCGGTAGGGTACGGAACGCTATGTCGCTTGAAAGAGAGTGCAGAGATTAAATGTGAGAGGAAATGAATATGAGCGATGTTTCTGAAAAAGAGTTGTCAGACATAGAGCTTTGTTATAAGGCAATGGGGCTTTCATTCAGTGATAATCCTGAACAGGTGCAAAAGACGTATCGAAAGTTGAAAGAAGAATATGAGAGAGATATGAGGTCTTCAGACCACGTCGCTCGCTCAAACGCTTTAGAAAATATGAAGCAGCTTGAAGATCTGTTTAGCACCATAACCGGGTCATTAATATACAAGGATTATGCCCGCGAATATGAAAAATATAAGGAACAAAAAGCTGAACTGATGGCTGCACGTAAGCAGAAGCATCACGAAAAAGAGGTTGTTAAAGAATTTCATATCAACTGCCCGTACTGTAAAAAACCGATAGCCCCTCAATTGAAGGTATGTATTTACTGCCATGGGAAAATATTAACGCCCATGGAACAGATGTTGGCAACGGTGTTTACGACGAGAAATATGGTTGCTGTAGGTGTTGTTGTTTTGATTCTGGTTTCTATTGGAGCTGTTCTTGTAATAAATCCGCAGCTGCTGAAGCGATGAGATGATGAATATACTGTCAAAACAGATAGATAATTAACAAACAAGTGTTATGAATCATACATTGATCAGGAAGTTTATTAACTCTGATAGGTTCTCTTGAATAGTACTATGTGGTTCCGGAAATGATGATACTGGAGGTTGAAGTCATGAAAGTGAATAGTAAACAAAAATATATAATCGTGCTGCTGATGCTGCTGCTTGGGGTAGGAATACTGTTTTCCGCTTCAGTTGCCATGGCTGATAATAATTATGACCTCGGCGCCTGGTATGGTGACAATAACACGACCAACTACTATTCCGCACAGCCCAACGGTAGCGGCGGTGGTGTCCAATACTATCGGACTTCATCACATGGTGGCAGCTGGGAGAATATGTCAAATCGTGACCGTAATGCCGTAACTAACAACTACGACACCGACCGGACATTCCGAGTCAATCCGGATACAGGCAACAACTATCAGATAAAATTTATTAAATATGCAAGGGCGACCGGTGATTATAACGATAGTCAAAATAAATATGACTCTATCGGTGCGTGGACGGATGTGTCGGTTTCCACCCCCACGGCATCAACCGAATTTACCATTACAAGTATTCGGGGCAACTATGTTATTTGGGTGGTATTCGAGAAGTCAAATCTCAGTGCTTCCTATACTGTGACGGCCAGTGTCTATCAGGAGCCGGATGCAACCAGCGCAAATTACGTATGTAATTCTAGCTCAATTTATGTTACCGGGCAAAATGCAGACCCCGCTAATCCACAGGTGGCGGTCAAAACAGGGGTAGCTAACAATAATACAGCTTCGTTCAGTTATACTCCTGCCTCCGGGTGCGAAGTAGACAGTGTGCAGCTTGCCTCTGCTGCTTATGTCGCCTACACCTCCAACACGTACGTTACACCTGCCGTTCACACGGATTTACTGGTATCAGTCAAATTCCGCAAAATAAGTCTGGTGATAACCTCCTCCATTAATACTTCAAGCCCGTCAGGATCCGGTACCATTAACCCGCTTGGCAGCACACCCGTGGCAAAAAACGGTTCCCAGACGTTTACCATTTCGCCAACAATCGGTTACCGGATAGTCAAAGTCGAAGTTACCGACACACAAGCCGCTTACTCAAACAAGGATTTGGGGCCCATTACCACGTATACCTTCAATAATGTTACCGCAAATGGTACAATTTCCGTCACATTTGCCATAGAGGCAGCTACTACCTGCACCTATTGCCTGATTCCGCCTTTTGTGGCCGGTCAGTCAAGTCTTATCCCTAATGTTCTGATTGATTTTGACAACTCCGGCAGTATGGCCGAGAAAGCGTATCAGATTGATAATGCAACCTATAGCTCCGGCACAACCTATACGGGCTATTTTGATAATTCAAAAATGTACACGTTGAATACCACCACTAAAACCTACTCAATTGATGCAAATGCCGGCCTCAATACAACAACATCTTGTGCTAACGCCACTACAGTTGCCTGCTCCGGTAACAGGCTAAATTTTGACAGGATGACTAAGGTGGATGTTGTCAAAAAAGTGCTTGTTGGAGGTAAAACCGTTGATCGAACCGCAGCAACTAAATATCTGATTTTAGCCGATGGATACAAACTACAGTACGGAACAGCTGAACCGACCGGAATTATTCAGGCATTGTCTGACAAAGTCAGGTTCGGCCTGATGCTGCTTAACGGTCCTAACCAGACCGGGGAACTTATTTCCAAGCTGGGTGATCCTGTCGGGACATTGGTCACCGCAATTGAAGGTATAACAACCGGAGGCTACACGCCTCTGGCCCATACACTTTATGAAGCGATACGCTATTACGAGGCAAACCATAGTGCCTACGGTACTGTTGATTATGGCACTATAGACCCGATCCAATATGCCTGCCAGAAGCATTTTGTTCTGGTCTTGACCGACGGGGTACCGAATAATAACGACAATTTACCTGGGAGTGGGACAGTCACGGACAGTGATTTTAACGTGAACACATGGATCGGTAGAATCACCGATGCTGACAAGGTTGCTCCGGATGCCGATGGTCAAAAAATGGCAGCGGTTGCCTATTACGCCCACAATTCGGATTTGCGTAGTGCTACAGTCGGTAAATCGGAAATTTTGGGTGTGCAGAATGTTTCGTTCTATACGGTTTACACATTTGGTAAAGCGTCAGAAATGGCGGCCGCTCAAGGAGCGTTGAAAGTCACTGCAAAATATGGCGGATATGAAAATACCAATGGTAACGGTTCACTAACCTATGCCTCTCCCGATTTGACGAAAGAATGGGATAAAGACGGCAATGGTGTCCCTGATAACTATTTTGCTGCCAACCAGGGTGATACGCTTCAGCAGAACATTATGACGGCAATGTCCGGCATTCTGGCTAAGGTAGCATCAGGAACTGCTGCGTCAATCCTTAGTAACAGCGAGGGGAGCGGCGCTAATTTATTGCAGGCGGTGTTTTTTCCCAACAAAATATTTTCTGATGGTACTCAAGTAGACTGGACCGGAGAGATGCAGAATCTGTGGTACTACGTTGATCCATTCATAGCAAATAGTTCAATTCGTGAGGATACCGATTTTGAGTCTCCGGCTGCAAATCCGACGACTCCAAATCATATCCTTAATTTAAAAAAAGATTATGCAGTGCGCTTCTATTTTGCAAATTCGGAAACTTCTGCAGAAATTACAGAGGATGTTAATGGAGACGGAGTTGGAGATGTTGTTATTTTCCCGAAGGAAAACTCTGACGATGTAAAAAGTATCTTCCGTGCCGGTAAACAACTCAGGGTTAGAACTGCTGACTCTCGTACCATTCAAACCAGCATTGACGGATATTCACTGCTGTACCCGACTACCGACGCCAAAGGTGGATTCTATTCAGCAACCACTCGAGCTACAGATATTCGCCCCTACCTCCAGGCTGTCGATCTTGCAGAGTCGCAAAAAATAATCAATTACATCAGGGGAACAGACCAGACCGGTTATCGTTCTCGAAAAGTTGCCTTGACGACAGGCGGTACGCAGCTCGAATGGAAACTGGGAGATATCGTTGCTTCTACGCCACGACTTCAAGCGTCAGGAAAACTAAATTCGTACAATCTTGAGTCTCCTGTCGGCTATGGTGACAAGAGTTACGATTACTTTGTAAATTCAAGTAACTATAAGGCACGGGGAATGGTGTATGTAGGTGCTAATGACGGTATGCTGCATGCGTTCAAGCTTGGCAAACTGACTGTTTCAGGGCCCACCGGTATTTCAGGAGTGACAATAGCAGGCGATGTCAAGGCTACTCTTACCGGTGCAAACCTTGGTGAAGAACAGTGGGCCTACATTCCGCGTGCGGCTCTCCCGTATCTTAAATATTTTACTGATATAGCGGATTACAAACATCTTTTCTATGTGGATGGGCAAACGGTACTTTTAGATGCCGCGGTTAAACCCTGTGCTGCAAGCAGTGATTATGCGCAGTGTGTAAAACCGGACGACAGTAGCGGTGCGGCCAATTGGAGAACACTGCTTATAGGGAGCATGGGGCTTGGCGGCGCTTCTCGACCCTCTAATTCCACCTGTACCGCTGGCGTTGGGAGTGGCACCTGCGTGAAGACTCCTATTGCCGACCCAACAGACACGGCAACACCCAAAACGAAAATGTTAGGCTATTCATCTTATTTTATGCTCGATATTACGGGTCAATATTTTAAAACTGATGGAACGCTTAACGGCACTGCAAGCGGCGATTCAGATAAGTTGGCATTAAAGTGGGAGTTCCCACCGCCAGATGCAACTGCAGACATTGGTTTGGGGTATTCTACATCTGGTGCTGCCATCGTAAGAATTATGGCCAAAAAGACGGTTGGCGCTACGACGGTTGCGGACAAAACAAAGAACGGTAAGTGGTTTGCAGTGTTTGCATCTGGACCGACCGGCCCGATTGAAACCGTCTCACATTCGTTTTACGGAAAGTCGGATCAAAATTTGAAGTTATTTGTTGTTGATCTGGGTGCTGAAACACCTCTGGTTAAGGATACCAGTTACTGGGTTATTGATACGGGAATCAGGAGAGCGTTCGGCGGCAGTATGCTGGATGCCTCTATTGATACGGACAGGTGGAATAAATCCCTTGAAGGAAATTATCAGGACGATGCTCTTTACCTTGGCTATACAAAGGCAAATATTGACGATGGATCTCCGATTACCGCAACGACATCCTGGACTGATGGCGGTGTGATACGATTACTGACCAAGGAAGATCCTAACCCGGCAAATTGGGTGGTTAGTACGGTAATTTCAGGAATAGGGCCGGTTACATCCGGAATCAAGCGACTTCAGGATCGGAAAAACAAGAATCTTTGGCTGTATTTCGGTACGGGGCGTTTCTATTTTGGCGCTGATGATTCTGCGAACACCCGGCAAATTGTTGGACTTCAGGATGCATGTTATACAGCGGAAAACGCTATTAATAAATCATGTTCAGTTTCCGCGTTAACGCTGTCAGATCTTGAAAATCAGACAACGCCGCCATCATCACTTACACTGACAAGTGGGAAAAAGGGGTGGTATGTAAACCTTGATGGTGAAGACACTACGGCACATATGGGAGCAGAGCGCAACATAACTGATCCGGTTGCTCTTACAAACGGTATGGTCGTATTCACAACATTTAAACCAACTTCGGATGTATGTCAGTACGGCGGGAGTTCTTATCTGTGGGCTCTCAAGTATGATACCGGAGGGTCTGCACCTCCTGCCGCAAAAGATACGGCAAAGGTGCTTGTCCAGGTTTCTACTGGTGCTTTTGAGGAGGTGGCACTGGGGACTGCACTTACTGCCAGTGGTGGAAGAAAACAGGCTACTGCCATGACAGGTAAGCCACCGACTGATGCACCACCGGTCATCACCAACGCAAGTAATAAACCGCCAAAGAAGATTCTGCATCTTCAGGAAAAATAGTCATGAAACTGTTTGGTATATCTCATAAAGGCAATTCTGGATTCTCACTGATTGAACTGATCATTACTATCGCAATCATGGGAATTGTTATGAGTATTGCGACAATTAATTTTCAGTCGTGGCAGACAAAAAACTGGATGGAAGCTCAGTTACGGGGAATATTGGTTGACTTGAACGAAGCTCGTACTAACTCATTTACTCAGAAAATTAACCACAGTATCACTTTTCAACCAGACAGCTATGTACTGAAAAATTATTCCTCAGACAATGAACCAAGAAGTGCGGGCAGAACTATCACCAGCAAAAAATTACGATATGGAATCACAAAGAAGAGTAATTCAAATTTGGCAGCTAGTATTGCGAATGAATTTGTTGAATTTGATTCACGTGGATTGGCGTCAAACAGCTTTACGATCATTATGAATCCTCTGGAAACAGATGTTGCCGTGAACTGTTTGGTTGTCTTTGATACGAGAATGAACTTGGGGAAAGTTAATGGGACAGAATGCGCGTTTAAATAATCAATCAGGGTTTACGTTGATAGAATTTTGTGTTGCCGTACTGATCATGATGGTTGGCCTTCTCGGTCTGTTGCAGGCGGTTAATCTAGCCGCAGAACAGAATCTTGGCACGGTAATACGAAATGAAGCGGTTGCTGTCGCTGACGAACTCATGCTGGAAGTAAAAAATAATCCGGCACTGACTCCACCTTCTACAGTTACAAGAAGAGTCCGCAACGGTAATTTTGTATTTACAATCAATCAACAGCAAACAGTTGTAAGCGCTAATTCAAAAGAGGTTATCATCAGGGTCTCGTGGACGTATAAGAACAAAACATTGAACCATCAAATTTCATCATTAATAACACAACCATGAATGATAAGGTGATTGTTGCCTTTCAAGCGAGTTAATCATGAATAACAAAGGATTTACGCTTATAGAAATGCTCATTACGATGGCACTTGTTATCGTGGTGATCATGATAACAAGTTCGGCGTTTACTTCGATTTTAAAAAGTACATCTCGTTTGACCGCAAGCGAAGATAGTAATATCGAAGGTGTTGTCGGATTGGAAATATTCCGTCGTGACCTCCAGCAGGCAGGTTTTGGTCTCTATGACTCAATCACCAATTATGATTCATCGATAGCATATTATACGGAAGCAGCTGTTTCACCAGCAGATGGATTAAATGATAATACATTAGCTAGTCAAGACATCCCTCGTGCATTGGTGTCATTTAATAATATTAGTGGTGCCTCTGATTCAACTTCACAAGCCGGGACAACATTCAATATTCTGAATCACACGGATTATTTAGGAATAAAAGCAACAACCGTAGGGGGAAACAAAGCATCACAGAAATGGACATACGTTACATATTCGAGTAGTGGTAAAGCGCCGTACGTGTGGCAAAATCCCTCAGAAAATCTTGCCAATGATGATCGAGCGATTGTAATCAGCCGCACCTTTTCATCTTTGGGTACGGTAAATAATACATTGATTACTCCGCCGGCAACACCAAACATCTATTGGATAGCTAATGCAACTACAACACTGAGTTCGATATTTAATCCTACAAATGCCAACCAGATTAACTATATTTATGGAATTCGTGGTTACGATACTTCGACCACCAGTGATCTCGGCATGCCTTTTAACCGTGCGGATTATTTTGTTGCACGCCCCTCAAATAGTTCAAAAATACCATCAATGTGTGCACCAAATTCCGGGATTCTTTACCGGGCAAATATCAACCATACTGATGGCAAGCTTTCTTATATGCCGCTCATTGATTGTGTCGCGGACATGCAGGTGGTATTCGGGTGGGATGCAAATGGTAACGGCGTTATAGATGAATCAAGTGCGTATGATGCTGATTCAGCAAAAATAGCCGTCTCCACTTCGATTTCAACTTCTCCTGAAATTATCAAGAATTTCATGACGAGCCCTGCAGAAGTAAGAAATAAGCTAAAGTACATCAAGGTATACCTGATGGTACAAGAAGGCCGTAAAGACGTTGGTTATGCAAATAGCGCTTCAATCAATGTGGGTGACACGGGGAACCTGAGTCTTACTAAAACATATTCAGTAGCGGATCTCACCACAAACGGGTGGCTCAATTATCGTTGGAAAATCTATCGAATTGTCGTCAGACCAAAAAACCTTACAAATTGATATAGGGATACTCAGTATGAATCGCATACTCAACAATAACGGGATAGCCTTGGTAACTTCATTGATGCTGACACTGATATCACTAACCATAGTTATGTATTTATTGCTAATGGTGACATCAGGAATCAAGCAATCGGGTGCGAATAAGCGCTATAGAACTGCTCTTGAGGCTACTTTTGGGGCAACGGATATCGTTATTAAAGAATTGCTGCCAAAAATATTTACGGAAACTTTTTCAAATAATCTTACAAACCCCTCCGCAACCTATCCAACTACGCTCAATTTTATGAGTGCCAATTCTGATTCCTGCATCATGGACAAATTAACCAAGCAGCCATCTCAGTGGGGTGTCGGATGTAGCAATACATCAGATCCAAAAGTAAGTGCAGATTTTACACTTAAACTAAATTCCACATCATTAACAGATTCTTATACGGTTTATACCAAAATTGTTGATACAGTATGTTCGGATAAAAGAGCATATCCCGCTGGTAAATGTACCGGGAGTGACTTGTCAGGTTATGAACAGCTTGACGGTGGTCAGGGAACGGCGGCAGGTTCATCAGGAGTAAGCGTTCAGGCAATGCCTGCAACGTATCGTATTGAGATTGTAGGTGAAAAAACTAGTAATCCTAAAGAAAAATCCCATCTGTCCATATTATATGCGTACTGATTTAATTATAGATTATAGAGTGGCATATAATTATATAAAATTAGCTTGACATGTATCTAAAATATAGTAAATGTCTCACCACTGATTAATTTTTTACGGACTGATACTTTATGAAATTAAAAAATAGTGTAAAAACAATCAGGGAATCAAGATTGTTGAGCAAGTCTGAACTTGCCCGCAAAGCAGGGGTTTCTGTTATCACCGTTGGAAGGATTGAGCGTGGCGAAGAGTGCAGGATGGAAACCATGCGAAAAATAATTTTGGCTCTTGGGTATACGATAGAGGAAAAGGGTAAAGTATTTCAGGGTCAGGAATAACAGGACTGAATATGTTTCTTTTTAAGAAAAATAAAGAAGTCATAGGAATCGACATTGGTTCGAGTTCCGTAAAAGTTGTTCAACTTAAGGACAACAAAGGGTCATACCAGCTGTTAAACGCTGGCATTTTCCCTCTACCTCCTGAGGCAATTGTTGATAACACGCTGATGGACAGCTCTTCAATCGCTGTGGTAATAAAAAACCTTGTTGCAAGCCTTGGAATCAAAATAAAGGATGTTGTCTGCTCGATCTCCGGAAATTCAGTAATTATCAGGAAGATAGTTCTTCCGGCAATGCCGCAGGAAGAATTAGAGGATCAAATATCCTGGGAGGCGGAGCAATATATCCCCTTTGATATCAATGATGTAAACATGGACTTTCAGATTCTGTCGCCTGACAGTAATGATCCCTCGAAGATGAATGTTCTTCTGGTTGCAAGCAAAAAAGATATAATTAACGACTACGTAGCTGTTTTTACTGAAGCCGGGATGCAGCTTTCGGTTGTAGATGTTGATTCATTTGCCGTCCAAAACGCATTTGAAGCTAATCATGATTTTAGTTCTGAAGACATTCTTGCGTTAGTAAACATTGGTGCCAGTGTGATGAACATCAACATAATCAAAGATGGCATTACTCTTTTTACCAGAGATGTACAGATGGGAGGAAATCTCTACTCTGAGGAGATTCAAAAGCAGCTCGGTTTGAGTAGTGAAGATTCTGAAACGGGAAAACTTCTTGCCTATGAGTCAAATAACGAATCATTACGGAAAGTTATATTAAAAGTTAACGAAACGGTTACACAGGAAATTCGGCGTTCGTTGGATTTTTATAATTCTACAGCAAGTGATGACCGTATATCAGGTGTATTTGTAAGTGGCGGTTGTTCCAAAGTTTATAATCTTACAAGCACAATTGCAGAAAAAACCGGTCTGCCTGTTGAAAAATTGAATCCATTTGCTAAATTAAAATATAACGAAAAAGACTTTGACCCTGAATACCTTGAAGAAATCGGCCCGTTTATGGCGGTTCCGGTTGGACTAGCACTCAGAAGGGTAGGGGATAAATGATAAAAATTAATCTTTTACCTCTTAGAGCGACGAAAAAGAAAGAAACAGCAATTCAGCAGTTTGTTATAGCTGGTCTGGTTGTTGTGGTAATTGCCTCTGTTATATGCTCTCTTTATGTTGTTAAACGTATGCAAGTAGCCGCAGCTAAAGACGATATAACGGCCTCAAACAATAAGATAAAAGAGCTTCAGGCTAAAATTGGTAAGTTGAATGAGCTTAAGACCTTGAAAGAACAGGTCAGAAAAAAACTCGATGTTCTGGCACAACTAAGGAAAAACAAAACCGGACCGGCTCAGAGACTTGCAAGTCTGAGCGATCTTACGCCAGACCAACTGTGGTTGACAAGTTATGTTGAGTCCGGGGCGGATGTAAAAATATCAGGGATAGCTTTTACTGAAGAACTGATCGCGCAATTTATGAAGGCTCTTGAAGCATCAAAAGATTTTATGGCAGTTGAGTTGCTGGTTTCCGAGCAAACGGTCGTTGCAGGTACAAAGTTGAAGAAATTTGATATAACAATGAAGTTGGAGCCGAATATGCCCCAGGCAGAAAACGCCCCCGCTGTAAAAAAATAACGCTTAATTGATCAGGCGGAATAAATATGGATCCTACTTTAGAAAAAATACTTAAGCTTCCAACAAAACAGAAAATTCTAATTCTGGTTTTGGTTTCAATAATTGAAGCAGCTGCTTTAGTGTGGTTTCTATATCTTCCAAAACAGACGGAGTTAAGCGGCCTGAAAGCTGAATTGTCAAAGTTGGAAGGCGAAATAAATGAGAAAACCCGAATCGCAAATAATCTTCCAAAATTAAAAATGGAATATGAACAGTTAAACCAGGAGTTGGCACAAGCATTAACGGAATTACCAAACTCAAAAGAAATACCTTCGTTATTAACCAGTATCACTACACTCGGTAAAAATGCAGGTCTTGATTTCCTTACGTTTCGTCCGAAAGGCGAGGCGGTGAAAGATTTCTATGCTGATGTGCCCGTTGATATTATTGTTTCCGGGTCATATTACAGCGTAGCAAATTTCTTTGCAGCTGTTGCAAATCTGTCTCGAATTGTAAATATCAACAATGTTGCTTTCTCAGATATTAAAAGTGTCAATAATCGTATGATGACCAAGGTTACGTGTCTTGCGACTACATTCCGCTTCCTTGATAAGAAAGAGATTAAGGATGATAAAAAAGCTACTCAAAAAAAATAGCCATATTTCAAAAGTAGCTGTTGTCTTCTTCACGCTGTTACAGGCGGCGTGCAGTAAAAACCAGCAGCAAGCTCCTTTACCTGCGCCTGCAAAAGCCCCTAAAGCTGTTGTCTCTGTGCAGCAAAAGCCGGTTCAAAAGCAGGTTAGTTCATCAATGCGCCTTCCTGCCCCGTCCGTAAATCAATTCGACTTCAGTAGTAAAAAAGATCCATTCAAGCCCTATGTAGCAGTCAAGTCTGAACCAAGAAGCACACCAGAATCAATAAAATTAGCTCAACGTAGTTTATTGCCGATTCATAGTTTCGATGTCAGTCAATTTAAGCTGATTGGAATAATCACCGGTGGTCGCGAGAATCAGGCAATGGTTACAGATCCGGGTGGTAAGGGATATGTGTTGAAAGTCGGAATGTTAATTGGGAAAAACAGCGGTAGAGTAACCTCTATTAATTCAAATGGTGTTGACGTCTTGGAACAGTTCAAAGATGACAACGGCAGGGTTCGAAAAGAAAATATAAAACTTACCCTTCCTAGGAAGCAATAAGGAGTTCCGCATGAAGTGGAAGATGCATACATTGAAAATTTCCCTCATTACGTTTCTAGTGCTTTCAGGTTTTTCAGTGATAGTGCCGAACGTTGTAATTTCATCTGAGCAACAGGATGTCAAGACACCAGTCGGGATTGAGTCTGTCGTTGCATCAGGCGAAGGTTCTTCCGCCGAACTAACAATACGTCTCACGTCGCCTGCTACGTATACGAGCTATAAAACCGCTTCGCCATTACGTTTAGTGATTGATTTTTCACAAGTGACGCAAGGAAATATTTCAGCGCCGATTGTTATCAACCGTGGTAATTTCAAGACGGTTACAGCAAGTCGGTTTGATACTGATGCCGGCGTACTGACCAGAATGGAAATTGAACTTGTCAGTGACAGTGAAGCTGTGATTTCAACGCTGCCTGCTCGTCCAAACGAATTGATAATATCCTTCCCTCAGATCGCAGAGACAGCAGTAACTGCGGAAGTTGCCAAACCTGTAGAAAAACCTGTTATTCCAGCCAATACGCAGCCGGCAGTATCTGAGTTGATTTCTGTCGGAAATGAAAATCCCAATAAAACTCTTACCGGTATTTCCGTAAACAAAAATGTGCTTCTTTTGGAGATTGATGGTGCCATCAACGAATTTAAAACATTCAGACTTAATAAACCGGAACGATTTGTTGTTGACTTACTTAATGTGAAAAGTGGATTGGCTTCTCGTCTTGTACCGCTGAATGCCTCAGGCGTCGCCTCAGCACGAATTGGTCTCTACCCGGATAAAGTGCGTGTTGTATTTGATGCTGTTGGCGGCACATTCCCAGAAGCAATAGCTGCTAAGAATGCTTCTGGGGTACAAATTACGCTTGGCGATAAGTCTGCTGAAGAGAATGCAAATACAAAGTTGTCGTCCGTTGCTGCTGCAGTCTCATCTGAAGATAAATCAACCCCAATATCTAAAACGCCTGAGCAAGTTGGTTTACCTGAAGCGATAAAGCCTGCCATTGTAAATCAAGTATTGCCAGATAAAAAAACTCCTGCTGCAATCAAACCAAAAACAACACCTGGATTAGCATCAATTGAAATGATAGACTTTCAGGCTCTTGAAGGCATATCACGGATTTCTGTAAAGGTGAACGGCGAAATTAACGTAGATACTCCTGTTAAATCAGCTGGATATGTTACTTTTATAATCAAAAACTCAATACTTCCGAAAAACCTGCAGCGCTCGTTAGAAACTCGTTCATTTGTTTCACCGGTTTTACGTATTACACCACTGACAGTGAAAAATAAAAAAAGTACTGATACAAAAATACGCGTTGCTACTCGCGTTGCCGCTCCTTTTGAATTACGACAGGAAGGAGATATGCTCTATCTTGAATTTAAGCATCCAGCCGGTTTGTCAGGCGATCTCCTTCTCAATGAAGCTTCAGCCGCGAAAAATAAGCCAATAGTACAAAAACCAGTACTTAATCGCGAGGACGAAATCTCATCCGATCTCACTCCTGCAGCAGAACCCACCAGTAAACCCAATACATTGCATACTTATAAGGGCCGTAAAGTCACTCTGGAATTTGCAGATGCTGAAGTCAGAAAGATATTTCAGCTTCTTTCAGAGGTTAGCAATAAGAACTTTGTGCTCGGTGATGAAGTTACCGGAGCAATCAGCCTCAAGCTTGTAAATGTTCCATGGGATCAAGCTCTCGATATTATTCTTGATACAAAAGGATTGGATAAGCGTGAAGATGGAAATATTATCTTAATTAAAGGTAAAGGTAAATTTCGTTCACAGGCTGAGGAAGATTTAGATCTTAAAAAAACGCAGTTGAAAAACGAAGTGCTCTATACTGAGTATTTCCCTGTAAACTATAGTAAATCCGGAGACATGAAAACCGCAATTGAAGGACTTATTACTGCTAATACTGGTAAAGTCAGCGTAGATGAGAGGACAAACACACTCATAATTACGGCAATCAAATCAGATATAGAGAGGATCAAGACATATCTGGCAAAAATGGATGTTCCAGAACGACAGGTTATGATTGAAGCGAGAATTGTAGAAGCATCATCATCTTTTACTAGAAATCTGGGAGTTAGTTGGGGTGCCCACTATAGAGACGGTTCTGCCTCTTTCTTAGGGATCAATCAGATGGATAACAGTTTTGGTGGATTAACCAATCCGTCAGTAACATCGGGTCAAAGCGGTGTTGCCGGAACGAATATGGGTATTTCTTTTGGTCGTTTGGCAAGTAACATACAGTTAGACATGCGTCTTAATGCCGCAGCAACGGCCGGTTTAATCAAAATTGTATCGACTCCAAAGATTGCGACATTGAACAATAAAACGGCTAAAATAACGCAAGGTCAATCTATACCATATCAAAATACAACATCAACAACGGGAGCAACGACTCAGTTTGTTCAAGCTGTACTTTCTCTTGAAGTTAAACCACATATAAATGCGAACGGAACTATTGGAATGGAAATCAAGGCGACCAATAACTCTCCTGGTTCTGGAAGCCCGCCACCTATTAATACAAAAGAAGCAACTACGGAAATGCTTTTAAAAGACGGTGAAACAACGGTTATAGGTGGTATTTATAAGGAAGATGATACGCAGTCGGAAGAAGGTGTACCCTTTTTAATGGACATCCCTTTTCTCGGACGCCTGTTTAAATCAACAGCTATGGTTAAAACAAAATCGGAACTCCTTATATTCATTACACCGAGAATTTTAAATTGACATGCATCTATGAGCTTATATGGATTTAAGCACTTACTTGAATAAACAATTAATTTAATTGCTCTCTAAGGGAGTTCGCTAATGAAAAGAGTATCGTTACTTTTAGCATTTGTTTGCTTGGCAATATTGGGCTGTGGATCACCTACGGGATCTACGATAGAGTTACAGACGGTTTCTCTCTCGGTTGCTCCTGGTTCTGATAGGCTTGAAGCAGACGTTCTTATCGGTAATTCTTGTACAACCGGCGGGGGAACATACACAACACAAACCATTCCGATTGTTGTTACGTCAACCCCCTATGCTAATGCAAGCATAAAATCACCAGTCACAATAAGCAAAATTACAATTAGCTATTCTAAGTATGACCCAACTTCTGCTGCTCCAGTACTCCCGAATCAATATGACACTGGTGGCACTATATACCCAGGAGTACCTAAAACATTTGATGTAAAGGTTGCCCCTGACAAATTATTGCTTGATCTGGTGAATACGTATGGTCTTACACTTTGTTCATTGGATTATTGGGAGTATTACGTGACCATCACGTTTGATGGGGTAGAAGATATTGGCGGTAAGTCCGTAACGTTCAGTACAAAGGTAAAAGTGGCTTTTGCAGATAGAAACAATGTGTAATATAATTGCCTTGCGATCTTTATGTTCAAACGATCGCTGAAATCATAGTTTCCAACAAAATTATCTGAAGATAGTACACAAAAGAGGGCGCAATAAAATGCACCCTCTTTTGTGTGCTACTACATAGAATAATAATGAGAATTAGATCAGATAGGTCATCAACAGTAGACAAAACTACCTAATAAATCAATATTTTATATGCTTGTCTACATATCTTCGCGTTCCAGCCCTTACATCCACTCGCTACCGACCCCCAAGTACGGTGTCCTTCTTATCAAGCCACCTCCTCGTTTTATGGTTTTGCTGTTTTTACCTGAATGTCAGTTAGCGCCATTTTGTACCTACTCTGTTTTCATGTACCCTAGAAAATACCCCCACTCAAAGAAATAAAATGAAAATATCCCTAGATGTACCCCCACTTGTTGCGGATTTCAGCATAAGATAACATAAAATATTTTTCGCTTTTTTAAAAAGAGTCACGGCAGTGTTTCAAATTGGTTAGAATTGTGTCGCCAAACGCAAATCCCACCACAAAGGAGAACACTGCCGTGGCCGAACATTCTACTAAAAAGACGCAAATAATCCAACCGAATGAGAGTGCCATTCGCGACCATCTCGGTGAAATGGTCAGAAATACAGTTGAGGAGACTCTTAATAACATGCTTGATGCCGAAGCGGATCGACTTTGCAACGCTGAGAAATATCAGCGCAACGATGCCAGAACCGATACCCGGGCAGGCCATTATCAGCGCACGCTTCACACCAAGGCAGGAGAGGTAACTCTCAATGTTCCGAAACTGCGGCAACAGACCTTTGAGACAGCGATTATCGAGCGTTACCGCCGCCGGGAAGCCTCAGTTGAGGAGTCGCTGATCGAGATGTATCTGGCCGGTGTTTCCGTCAGACGCATCAAGGATATAACCGAAACCCTGTGGGGCACTAAGGTTAGTCCTGGCACCATCAGTAACCTCAATAAAAAGGTCTACGCTAAGATTGAAGAATGGCGGAATCGCCAGATTACCGGCGAACATCCGTACGTATACCTGGACGGCATAGTCCTGAAGCGCTCCTGGGGCGGCGAAGTCTGCAATGTCTCCGTATTGGTCGCCATCGGTGTCGATGACCAGGGCTTCCGCAAGATTCTCGGTGTTTGTGAAGGAGCAAAGGAAGACAAGGCCGGTTGGTCTAACTTCCTGCACCACCTGAAACAACGGGGTCTGACCGGTGTCCGCCTTTTCATCACCGATGCCTGTATGGGCTTGACAGAATCCCTGGCAGATTTCTATCCGGAAAGCAAATGGCAACGCTGTACGGTCCATTTCTACCGCAACATCTTTAGTGTCGTGCCGGCCAGGCGGATGTCGGAAGTAGCGGCCATGCTCAAGGCGATTCATGCGTCGGAAGACAAAAAAGCCGCCATAGAAAAAGCCGAAGCGGTCTTTGCCAAACTAACCGCACTGAAACTCAGGGAAGCAGCCAAAAAAGTTCAGGATTCGATTATTGAAACCCTGAGCTATTACGACTTCCCCCGCGAGCACCGCATCCGGATCAGAACCAATAACGCTTTGGAACGGATCATGCGGGAAATACGGA
Source organism: Desulfuromonadaceae bacterium (assembly GCA_028688955.1). Taxonomy (GTDB): domain Bacteria; phylum Desulfobacterota; class Desulfuromonadia; order Geobacterales; family Pseudopelobacteraceae; genus JACRCG01. Next base: position 10,717 of record JAQTXD010000021.1, on the reverse strand, counting down.
GGCGGACAAGAGTGGTGGGCGCCTTCCCGGACGGACATTCGGCGCTGATGCTGTGCGCAGCACGCCTCAGACATATTGCCGGAACCCAGTGGGGCTCGAAACGCTATCTGAATATTGATCTTCTCAAAGAACAGGACCTTGAATTGAAATTCGAAATTGAAGAGGCGGCCTAACTGAAAACGAAGCACTGCCATGAAAAAAGCGAAAAATTCTTTACACTACCCAGCATAACAAAATGGATTGATATGGACAATGAAAAAGAAAAAGCCCTTGAATTATCAAGGGCTTTTTGATGTTGCCGGACAGTGCCGGACTATTAAATGGTGGAGACGGTGGGAGTCGAATCCACGTGTATTAAACAGAAAAAACAATACTTATCCAATTATATCAAGTTGTTAGCAGGCACTCCACTGCCGGTCAAAGTCCAGTAAAGTAAGTCAAATTATATCAAAAACTGTCATGTTTGGTGAAAGCTTGGTGAAAGTTTTATTGCATGGAAGTGCCGTTGGTGTGGTTCTCAATTCAATTGTTGAAAGTAGGAATCGAACTGGGTCTGTTGTGTGGAACGTTTGGGATTCTAACTCCCGCCGATATGAACATGGCTATGTGAAAATGCACAACATATCAAAGAACCCAGCAATCTTATTTTCTCATGGCCACCAGATCGCCATGAAGTAAGTATAAAACACTCACTTCTTCTACTACTTGTCACCATTAGGGGCGTGGCAAAAACGTCCGGCTTTTACCACACTTTTGAATCCGGTTTCAACCTGTAATGTATACTTTTTCAGAAAAGCGCCCCAATGGAATATTGAAGGCGTCGGATACGCCCGCCATTTCCAACTTTTTCAATGGCTTTCATATCAGCACCTATGCCAAGTTGAACTGCTCTTTGGCCATGCGAACGTTAGTCGAGTGAAAAAAACGATCCGGCCGTGCAATCCTTTGTCTACTCTTTTTTGGTCGTGTAATTTTCAAGAAATGCTTGACTCACCGATATACCGGTTATAAAATAAAATAAAAAATAAAGTATATCGGTTGTGAATCATGCGGACGACCAAAATCTATGAAATCCTCTCCTCCTACAATCGCTATTGGACCACTGGTGACATTGATGCCGGCATAAAGCGAGACCTTCTCCCTAACTGCCTCGGGCAGCTTGACTCCAAAGAAGTTGTTGTTCTCAAGGGGGTTCGCCGGTGCGGCAAGTCAACCCTTATGGCACAGGTTATTCGGGAGTTGCTTGCCCGTTATGTCCAGCCAACCTCGATCCTGCGTGTCAACCTGGAGGAGCCGCTGTTCTCCTCGGAATATTCCGTGGAGCTGCTGGAGCAGATATATCGCACCTACCGGGATCGAGTGCATCCGGAAGGGAAGTGCTGGCTCTTCATCGATGAAGTCCAGAATGTACCTGGCTGGGAGAGCTGGGTGCGAGGACGCAGTGAAACGGAGGATATCAAGATATTCGTCACCGGCTCATCGTCACAGATGCTCTCACGTGAAATCGGCACCAAGCTGACCGGCAGGCATGTGTCGTTTGAGGTCTACCCGCTTTCGTTTCAGGAATTTCTGCGATTCGGTAATCTGGAAGTCGGGACCGAGCTTGACTATACGACCCGGAAAGCGGTCGTCAGAAAATCGTTCAGCGATTACCTGAAGTACGGTGGATTCCCTGAAGTGGTACTGAGAGGATCAACAGATGACAAAGAACTCCTGCTAAAAAACTATTTCGAGGATCTGCTGTTTAGGGACATCGTCACCCGCTACGAGATCAGGGATGTGTCCAACCTGCGCAATCTGGCAGTATACTTACTGACCAACGTCGCCAAAATAACCAGCATCACCAAGCTGAAGAACAACTTCACCATCTCCCAGGACAAAACCGAGAATTACGTATCGGCCATTATGGAAAGCTATCTGCTGTTTCAGTTGCAGATGTTCTCCTATTCGCTCAAGAGCACAATGAGAGCCGGGTTCAAGCCGTATGCCATCGACACAGGACTACGCAACCGGATCGCCTTCGCCTTTTCCGAAGATATGGGCTGGTTGGTTGAAAACGTGGTCTTTTGTCACCTGAAGCGGCAATATGAAGAGGTCTACTATCACTCTGAAGGCAGCGATACCGACTTTGTGGTCAAGGAGGGGATGACAATCACCAAGCGAATTCAAGTCTGGTATGAAGATGTTTCCGTGACCAGAATACCGGATCGGGAGCTGGCCTGTTTCCAAAAACCTCTGGAAGGCCATGAAAAGGCAGAATCTATACTGGTTACCAACGATTTTGAGGATGTAATTGATACCGCTGGTGGCAGGATTCTGAGTATTCCTGTTGCAAAGTTTCTGCTGGGACTTGGTACTGGTCGATAAGTTAAGCTTCTGACAATCAAGAAATCGTAGACGCTACGCATTGGGAGCGTGGCGACCGTACAAAAAAGGAAGAATTACAGAATTACCTGCGAGATGCAAAAGTGTCAGCGATTCCGTAAAAATGTAGTAAACGTGGCACTTTAAAAATGTTGTAGCCACATTCCGCCGACTTCGAGTTTTTCCGAGGTCGGCGGCTTTTCTTCAGGCTTCTAATAGGTTTTTCATGCGGTAGCTTTTCCCCAGCAGACCAGAACTTGAAAAGATAAAAGAGTGCGCAATATTTGCAATTGGGCACGCGGATTCGAAGCGTATTGTTGTTGATCTCAAAGATATTATGCCTAAAGGTGAAAGATATTAATACGTTGGCCTAAAGACTGGGAAGTTACTTACTCAGCAATCGGAATGGTCTCTCGGTGTGCAACTGAACAATTTGAGCTATTTGATTACATCACAGACTTTGTTTGATTGTTCATCAGTAGTTCCATAGCGGTAACCGTGTACCGTGTACTATTTCTCTGTGACCTAACGTCCTCGTGCAATATTCACATCTCATATATTTCTCCTTCGAACGCATAAAGGCAGACCGTAATGATCTGCCCTGGTGAGTATCTAATTGACCCGATTATCTGGTAGTTACCGGATAGTTGCCTATTTTTTAGAAATTGGACTATTCCACTCCTTTTAGCTTATTTTCAAGCATGCTTAAAATAAACATTGACACGTTATTACGGCTAGTTACATATCATGCTTATTCACTATGCAAACCGATAAAGCACCGGATTACATGTGACATTTTTGAAACATATCCACAGCGTCCACAGGGTTATCCACAATATTTGTGGAAAGGACGTATCCTCCTGAAGTTACTATCTTGATGGTTCCTTTCGTGCCCTTAAGACAAATATCATCTGGTGGATAGTAGTCCTCATAAGTCCTATTACACGTGTTGCATTTAAACAGTGCCATGGTGTCTCTCCTATTTTAGATCAGGAATTCTATAAGCCTCCTGACAATAGATAGCGGTGCATGTTCTCTCCATTTACTTCCCAGGTAACCGACACTCCGTATTGGTTTAATTAAAACAAAAGGGATACCCGCAGTTAAGCGAATATAGGTGGCATTACTTCCATTGTCAGTGTTAAGACAGTCGAAAAGAAACCGGTTTTTCTGGAAGCGTTAGCTATCAATCGGAATAATCGTTAGACCTATTTAGCAAAACGGCAAGGCAGCGTGTCTCGGTTCCTGTTTCCGTGACGGCAGTGCGATAGCGACGTTTTGAAAAAAAATACACAAACATGATTCATCAAGGGATACCGGGTGAAAAAACTTCTCACATGGGGAGCAGTAGGGTTATTGACCTCAGCCATACTTGATCCGATAATATACTCCATGCTTGACATACCTATCCCCTGGCTGCGTGACCTGCTTATGGGAGCAGGCGGTGCGGGATGCTTTTATCTATTGATAAAGTTTCGTAACGATTTATAGTCTGGATTATGAACTCAGCCAATACCCCTCATACAGGCACAGCAGCGTCCATCGGTATCGATCTGGGTGGCACTAAAACGGAGGCAGTACTCCTGTCTTCAGATGGCACCGTCATCTGGCGGCAGCGCCGACCTACCAACCGGGCTGACGGCTACTCTGCAATACTGTCAAATGTTGTTGAAATGATCCGTAAGGCAGCAGGCCAACTTCCACCGGACATCCGCTACACAATCGGAATCGGTATACCGGGGTCGCTCGACGCAACCACCAACCTTGTCCGCAACGCCAACTCAACCTGCCTGATCGGTCACCCACTCAAAACAGACATCGAACGGCTCATTGGTCAACGGGTTCAGATTCGTAATGACGCTGACTGCTTCACTCTGGCTGAGTGCCACTCGGGAGCAGGTCAGGGATACGGATTGGTATTCGGTGTCATCATGGGAACCGGCTGTGGCGGGGGAATCTGCATCAACGGAGAAGTCCGGGAAGGGCCACACCGGATTGCGGGGGAGTGGGGTCACCAGTCGATGAGTCCCGACGGCGCCGAATGCTACTGCGGCAACCATGGCTGCGTTGAGACCCTAATCAGCGGCTCAGGCGTCGAAACGGCATTTCTTCGGGAATATGGACACCGCCTGACCATGGATGAAATCGTTACTCAGGCACGTGCTGGTGAGGAACGGTGCCGGAACGTCTTCGACAATTTCCTGGAAGACTTTGGCCGCTGCCTGGGTGGGCTGATCTCCATCCTTGATCCGGATGCTGTTGTACTGGGCGGTGGACTTTCCAATATCGACGAACTCTACACTGAAGGTATTATGCGAATAAAAAAATACGCCTTCCATGACAACCTGCGTACTCCAATTCTGAAAAACCAGTTGGGAGATTCTGCCGGAGTCTTTGGTGCCGCATGGATCGGACGGACAACAGATCAGAAAATTTATTGAACCGGGGAGTTTGGAATGTTTGAGAAGAACAGTGATGATGGCTACAGACAGGTAGTAGACGGAATCCGGCAGAAGACTCTGGTGCATGGCGACAAGACCCTGATGGTAGAGTTCCGACTGCAGAAAGGAGCACTCCTGCCGCTGCACTCACACCCCCACGAGCAGACCGGCTATCTGATTAAAGGCCATATCAGGCTGACTATCGGTTCGGATATCCACGATGTCGAACCGGGAGACAGTTGGTGCATTCCCGGTAATGCAAAACATAGCGCCGAGATTATGGTGGACTCTATCGCCGTCGAAGTGTTTTCTCCCGTGAGAGAAGAATATCTTTCTTGAAAAACGCTGGGTGCCAGTTATATTTGATAACGACATGATAGGGCTCACCTGATATGCTGCTATCTATCAGCGGTAGTCAGGAAGTAGCGAATCTGCTCAATTTTGTGGCACAAAGACAGGGGGAATAATGATGAACGACACACTCATCGTAGAGGTCTTTTTCGACTACGTCTGACCATGGTGTTATCTCGGTACCGTGCGTACCGACCGACTACACAAAGAATACGGGGTTGAACTGCATTATACAGCCTTCCCACTCCACCCGGAAACACCGGAAGGAGGGATGGAACTGTCGGAGATGTTTGCCGGGCGTGAGGCGATGATAGCGGAGATGCAGTCCAGACTCACACAAGTGGCCGCTGCTGAAGGGCTGCCGTTGACAACCCGATCGCGCACCTACAACAGCAGGCGTGCCCAGGAACTGGGAAAATGGGCTGAGGCACAGGGCATGGGAGAGCAGTTCCATCATGCGGTCTACCGGGCCTATTTCGTCGATGGCATCAACATCGGGCTGATTGACGAGCTGATATCGATTGCCACATCCGTTGGACTTCCGCCGGATGAAGCACGTACGGTTCTCGAATTACGGAACTACGCATCAGCGGTTGACGCCGACTGGCAGCGGTCCAGAGAGATGCGGATAACAGCTGTTCCGACCCATCTCTACGAAGGAAAGAGAGTTGCAGGATTCGGCGCTTACGATGATTTTGTCCGACTGATCGGAAAAAAGTGAGGTACACATTGAAAATACTCGCCATAATAGCCAGCCCACGCGGAATGCAGGGCAACACCGGACGCTTGCTCGATGAAGTCATCTCTGGGGTAGAAGCAGTCGGTGGTGAAACTGAAATACTCTCTCTGAAAACTCTTAATGTCCAACCATGTGTCGCGTGCGATGTCTGTCACACGACCGGCATCTGCAACATCAATGACGACTACGAACTAATCAAAGAGAAACTGCTTGCTTGTGACGGTTTTATTTTAGCCAGTCCGAATTACATCTGGAGTGTTTCAGCCCAGATGAAAGCTCTCTTTGATCGGTGCAATGGCCTGATCCACTGCATGGCACTTGAGGGTAAGTATGCTGCCATGGTTGAAACCTCTGGTGGCGGTGAAGACGAGGAAGTACTGGCATACATGAGCCGTTTCGCGAACACTCTCGGGGCTAACTCAGTCGGAGGGATCGGATCTGCTATCGCAGGCATCAGGACTTTCCCAAACGAGGAAATCCTCTTTACCAAAGCACGTTCACTCGGTCAGGAGCTTTGTCAAAGCATCACTGACAAACGGGTTTATGCGGAGCAGGATGGTTTTCGGGCAGAATTCAAGTCACGCATGTCAGGTCTCGTTGATATGATGCAAGAATACTGGCCGTTCGAACGCGAACACTGGGCAAAGAAGCTGGCGAGTTAGAGAATGTTTGAATCGCAGTACAACGATGAGATGGAAGCAGAAGTTAGACGCCTTGAAGCTCAAATGCGGGCCATCAATGCCGGACACCCGGAATGGGTAAACGCTTGTGCGGCCTGTGGTTGTGAGTTATCCGGTACAAATGCCACTACATGTGAAAAGTGCCAATAAAGCCTGATGGCAAGAGAGAATGCAGATATGAAAAAGGTAACTCCGGAGCAACCCTGCAACGATATTGAGCTACATACCGGTCACATGTGTGAACTTGAGAGCCAACAGGAGTGGGAAATTATCCGACAGATCGCAGACAACCCGAAAGTCAGGTGTGAAAATTGCGGAGCCGAAGTTAATAGCGCCAGAAACGTCTGTATGCCCACTGAAATTTAGAAGCGAGGAACCATGAGTACTGCACTGATACTGATTGATATACAAAACGACTATTTCCCCGGCGGTCGGATGGAACTGGTAGGGAGCATCGAGGCTGCAGGAGCAGCTGCACGTTTACTGGCGGAGTTCAGAAAAGCCTCGTGGCCGATCATCCATATCCAACACATATCTGTCCAGCCCGCCGCAACTTTTTTTGTGCCAGGTACAACAGGACTTGACATTTACCCCGGCGTTACGCCGCTCCAAAATGAGCATGTCGTCACAAAACACTACCCCAACAGTTTCCGCGATACCGATCTCTTGGAGAAAATTCGGCATGCCGGAGTTGATAGCATTTTGTTTTGTGGAATGATGACCAGCATGTGTGTTGACGCTACGGTGCGAGCTGCCTTTGATTTGGGATTTACCTGTACCATCGCTCAAGACGCGTGCGCTGCTCCTAACCTTACTTTTAACGGCGAAACAATCCCGGCTTGCCAAGTACATGGATCTTTTCTGGCAGCTTTGGGCGCCGTGTACGCAAAAGTCAGGACAGCAGACGACATTCTTGAAGGTATCGCTGCGGGGAGAGGGTAGGGTGATCTTATGGCCAATCAAATGCCAATAACAGAAACAGTTGCAATTGAGGAATTGGCATTGTCCAACAGCTTTGAAATTGCCGCTTTAGTGTCCGTCCTGGAACAAAAGGGGCTTGAAGTAATCGCCGAAATAGGAAGGCTCCATGGACAAACCAACAGCTGAAGAACTCATAGAACAATTAAAGCTGCTCAAGCATCCTGAGGGTGGGTGGTATCGTGAAACATACCGCTCTGAACAGGTCCTTTCCGCTGCAGCTCTTTCTGGCAGGTTTTCGGGCGACCGGTCAGCTTGTACCGCAATCTACTTCCTCCTCCAATCAGGTGATATTTCAGTCCTGCATCGTATCAAGTCTGACGAACTCTGGCATTTCTACGCTGGAGACTCGCTAACCGTGCATGTCATTACACCACAAGGTGATTATTACCCCCTCCACCTCGGATTGAACCTCTCAGCCGGTGAAACGTTTCAATGTGTCGTACCGGCTGGCTGCTGGTTTGGAGCGGATTTGGCCGGAGGTGGATATTCTCTTGTCGGTTGCACTGTTGCACCTGGTTTCGATTTTGCGGATTTTGAGATGGTAAATAGAATAGAATTAATGAGGCAATTTCCTGAACAGACGGAGATTATTCAGCGTCTCACAAAAAGCCCGTAACTCATGACCAGAAAGCCAGATTTTCCTATTCGGATATTTTACGATGGTTCATGCATAGTTTGTGCATCAGAAATTGAGCACTACCTACGTCAGAATCACTGCGGTAAACTTGTCGCAGTCGACATCGCCTCACCGGAATTTAAATCTGAACCATTTCACATTCCCCTTGAAAAATTCATGTACGAACTTCACGTTATTGATAGTACCGGGACTGTCTATAAAGGTGTAGAAGCGTTCTGGGCAATCTGGCAGGCTTTTCCCACCTCTACAGTGTACGGAATCATGGGGGTAATCGTCACTGCACCCATACTGAACCTGTTAGCTCGGCTGTTTTATAAAGGATTTGCCCGCATCAGACCGTTTTTACCGAAGCGACATGATTGTTCCACTGGCACCTGTCGAATCGACAAAAAATAGTAACATCTGCTTAGGAGTAAAATATGATCGAACTGCTTAGAAAGCGACGTAGCATCCGCAAATTCTCACCGGAGAAAGTAAGTATTGAAAGTACCGAAATCATCATAGAAGCGGCATTGAGAGCACCATCTTCACGGGGAATCAATCCGTGGGAATTTCTCGTCATTGATGATCCAGAAATACTCTGTCAGCTTGCAAGAGCAAAACAACACGGATCAGAGTTCCTAAAAAACGCTCCACTCGCCATTGTCGTCTGTGCTGACAGCACCAAATCCGACGTATGGATCGAAGACTGTTCCATCGCCGCGATAATAATCCAACTCACCGCTGTTTCATTAAGTCTTGGCAGTTGCTGGGCACAAATACGCGACCGCCAACATGAGTATGAGATGACCGCTGAAGACTTTATACAGAAGCTGTTGGGACTGCCAGAACATATCAAGGTTGAATGCGTACTCGGCATCGGTTACCCAGCGGAAGAAAAACTGCCAATACTGAATGATAAACTCCAGCGAGACAAAATAAAATACAACCATTGGAATTGTAATTAGACCGGGAAGTGAGTGTTACTTGTACTCCTTTTTAACGGGAACCAACATTCTAAATTCATTAACAGAATAGGCCGAAATTCATGTGTTTGGGAGATGAAATGAGAGCAGTACTTTTCATAGGTTTCATAATATTTACTGCAACTTCAGCATTCGCTGAGTGTAATAATTTCAATACCTAACGGAGACTGTTCCTTGCGAAACCATCGCAACTAACTAACCGAAGGACAACTGAAAGGAGAATACTATGAGTACGAAGAAAATTCTGATGCTTGTTGGCGACTATGTGGAAGACTATGAGGTAATGGTACCTTTTCAAGCGCTCCTGATGGTGGGGCATACGGTACACGCGGTCTGTCCGGAAAAGAAAGCCGGCGAACAGGTACGCACGGCTATACATGATTTCGAGGGAGACCAGACCTATAGCGAGAAGCGTGGTCACAACTTCACCCTGAACGCAACGTTTTCAGAAATCAAGGCAGAGGAATATGATGCGCTGGTTATTCCGGGAGGGAGGGCACCGGAATACCTTCGTCTGAACGAAAACGTGGTAAAGATCGTACAGCACTTTTCCCACGCTAATAAGCCAATAGCGTCAATTTGTCACGGTGCCCAGTTGCTTGCCGCTGCCGGAGTTATCCACGGCAAAAGCTGCTCGGCATATCCGGCGGTAGGTCCTGATGTAGCACTCGCTGGCGGAACGTACGTATCTATTCCAATGGATAATGCGCATGTTGATGGAACGTTGGTAACCGCACCGGCATGGCCAGCTCATCCGGACTGGCTCGCCAAATTTCTGCAGGTACTTGGAACAAAGATTGAGCCATAGAGGCGACCGGAGGAGCACCGCCAATGGTTCAAAATACCAGCACGGGTTTACTGCCTCCCCCTGCTATTGCCAATGACTGATCAATCAATAATTCTCTGGATCATCAGTGCAATTCTTACCTTCACGGGTCTGGCTGGACTGCTGCTCCCGCTGGTACCGGGGGCACTGCTTTTGTTTCTGGGGCTGCTCCTCGGTGCCTGGGCGGAAGGCTTCCGCTACATCGGCCTATGGACGCTTCTGTTTCTGGCAGCAATGGCTGCGATGACTTATGTGGTTGAGTTTGTCGCCTCAATCCTCGGGGTGAAAAAATATGGCGGCTCACGGAGAGCTATGGTGGGAGCTGCCGTGGGCGGGGTAGTCGGGATTTTTCTCGGCATTCCAGGTATTCTACTCGGACCGTTTGTCGGAGCGGTGATTGGAGAGCTATCGTTGCAGCGTAGTCTGGATGAGGCAAGCCAGGCAGGCTTTGGAACAGTTGTCGGACTGGCTATCGGGGTCGCAGGCAAGCTTGCCCTCGGTATCGCGATGATCGGGATTTTTCTGCTTATTCGTCTGATTTGATATCAGAAGTGAGTCACAACAAACACCGACAAGGCAGTATCAAAGAGTTGACTACTAATATCACTCTCTTCACCACATCACTGAAAATGAAAGGTCATATCTGATAAGGTCTCATCATGGGAAACTATACTGCCATCGTTATCGACTTTGAAACTACTGGCCTTTCTCCCGGATATGGAGACAGGACGAT
>JAQTXD010000209.1 GCA_028688955.1 Desulfuromonadaceae bacterium | reverse complement strand
GAAGCTATCGATGCCATTCTGGCTGAGGTCGGTCCGGTTCGGGTCATCCGTACCCATGGCGACTGCCATGCCGGGAATATCCTCTGGCGCGACAACGCTCCGCATTTTGTCGATTTCGATGATGCCCGTATGGCTCCTGCTGTACAGGATCTCTGGATGATGTTTTCCGGGGAGCGTCCCCGGCAGCTGGCCCAGCTGGATTCGCTGCTGGAGGGATACCGGGAATTTAACGATTTCGACCCTCGGGAGCTGCGCCTGATTGAGCCGCTCCGTACCTTGCGCATGTTGCACTACAGCGCCTGGCTGGCCCGGCGCTGGGGGGATCCGCTCTTTCCGCACACTTTTTTCTGGTTTAACACCACGCGCTACTGGGGCGAGCATATTCTGGAGTTACGTGAACAGTTGGCCGCGCTGTGTGAGCCGGCCCTTGAGGTGCAGTGAAGCTCTCCCCTTCTGTATTGATATTGTGAACGCATACAAGCGGTCGAGCTCTCTGCCCTCCCGCTTGTATGCTGTGTTGAATGCTTCTTAGGTATGGAGTCAGTCTGCAGCCGCTACTTTCTCTCTCTGAGCAGATCCCTGATTTCCGCGAGTAACAGTTCCTGGTTTGGCGGCGCTGCCGGTTCAGCAGCAGCCTCTATTTCCTTTTTCTTCAGAGTATTCATCGCCTTTATAGCCATAAACATGGCGGCGGCAATGATGGTGAAGTCGATGATTGTCTGTAAAAACTTCCCGTAGCTGATGACCACCGCCGGTTTCTTGTCCACCGCTTCCTGGACGATAACCGATAAACTTGAAAAATCGACACCTCCCAATAATACGCCGATGGGCGGCATAATCACGTCACCGACAAGGGATGATATTATCTTGCCAAAAGCCGCTCCGATAATTATACCTACCGCCATGTCAACCACATTTCCCTTTACAGCGAACTCTTTGAACTCCTTCAGCATGCCCATGACGATTTCCTCCTAATGTGGTTTGTACTGTTCGTGTGAACAATAAATAGTAATGGATTCAATCGTACCAGCAATCATGGGGAAAGCAATGTCTTTTCTGAAAAGAGTCAGGGTGGGTTTGATTGACGTATTGACTAATGCAGGTATTAGTGTCAAAAAGAGGTACAGTTAGCAGAGCAGGGAACATCCTTGCAGACCACACAATGAAGGAGTTTAGGATGGCCAAAGCATCAGCCCGTCACATTCTGGTGGCAACCAAAGAAGCGTGTGAAGCACTGAAAGTAAAGATCGAAGCAGGGGAGGATTTTGCAGCCTGTGCCCGCGAAAATTCCCAGTGCCCTTCCGGCAGAGATGGCGGAAACCTCGGCGAATTCAGCCCGGGACAGATGGTGAAAGAGTTTGATACTGTTGTTTTCTCCGGCGAAGTCGGAAAAGTACTCGGGCCGGTACAGACCCAATTCGGCTATCACCTGATTGAAGTCACGAAGCGCACCGCATAAATTAAAGGGATATGTACGATGAAGTTACTGGATGGAAAGATATGTGCCGCAAGCCTGGTATCGGAGATCTCTAAAAAGGTAACCGGGTATGTCGCTTCCGGCTTGCGCAAGCCGCATATGACCGTGATCCTTGTGGGGGAACATGCACCCAGCGAGTCATATGTTAAATCAAAGATCAAATCCTGCGAGAGCGCCGGTTTTGAAAGCGATCTTCTTCGTTTTCCAGAGAGTGTTATGGAGGCGGAGCTGCTGGCAAAGATTGCCGAAATCAATGCCGACCCGGCGACTGACGGTCTGATCGTACAGCTGCCGCTGCCGAAACATATCAATCAGCAACACATCATCAATGCAATTGATCCGGAAAAAGATATTGACGGTTTTCATCCCACCAATTTCGGCCGCATGACCCTGGGACAGAAAGCTTTCCGGCCGGCCACTGCGTACGGTATCTGCAAGCTGCTGCAGTTTTACGAGATACCGGTCAAAGGGAAGCATTGTGTTGTTATCGGCCGCTCCAACATCGTTGGTAAGCCGATTTCAATCATGCTTTCCAACGATTTCGAAATCGGCAATGCAACGGTTACACTCGCCCATATAGAAACTCCGCCTGAACTCTTGTTGGATGAAACGCGGCGGGCGGATATCATTGTCGTAGCGGTCGGAATTCCCGGATTTATTACCGAGGATATGGTCAAAGAGGGTGTTGTGGTGATAGATGTCGGCATCAATCGTCTCGAAAACGGCAAGCTCGTAGGGGATGTGGATTTTGAAAATGTCAGCAATAAATGTTCGTGGATAACTCCGGTGCCCGGTGGTGTCGGCAGGATGACCGTAGCAGCGCTGATGGTAAATACGCTGATGGCATACCAGAACAACTTTGACCTCATCTGATCTGTTTGATGTCTGATGGTTCTGTGTAACAAAAAAACGGCTGTTTGGCCGTTTTTTTGTTACTACCCGGTTTTTAAAGGTCAGTGCTGACTTTTTGCCGTTGCGCGTGGTAAGGACCACCCTTTACGAATGGCCAGCAGGCGCACGATGATAACGACCATGGCTGCAACAACCAGTGACCAGTCAGCGGGCACCGATGTCAGGTGGAGCAGATACAGCAGCG
>JAQTXD010000208.1 GCA_028688955.1 Desulfuromonadaceae bacterium | reverse complement strand
ATTTGTATAAGAATGAACGGTGGTTACCAACCCCTTCTCGACACCGAAGGTGTCATGAAGTACTTTTGCTACAGGAGCAAGACAGTTGGTCGTACACGAAGCATTGGAGATAATTACGTGCTTTTGGGGGTCATAGAGATGGTCGTTAACCCCCATGACAATTGTAATATCCTCATTGGTCGCCGGTGCCGATATAACAACCTTCCTGGCACCCGCCTGAATATGCATCTCAGCCTTTTCCTTGGAGGTAAAAATACCGGTTGACTCGAGTACAACGTCGATATTGTCGTTTTTCCACGGAAGTTCGGCCGGATTACGAACGGCATAGATTTTTATGGCTTTACCGTCAATCAGCAACTGGTTATCTTTTGCCTCTACCGTACCTGGAAATGTGCCATGCACAGAATCATACTTGAAAAGATGCGCCAAAGTTGCTGCATCGGTAAGATCGTTGATCGCCACAAACTCAATACTACTGTCTTTACTTGCGGCTCTAAGTACCATCCTGCCAATCCTGCCAAACCCGTTAATTGCAACGCGTAACGCCATAGCTGCCTCCTCGATAATAAAATAACCGTCAATAGAACCGGCTCAAATAATAGCGCATAAAAGTAAATCGTCAACCATATTTAAAACATGACTTAAAAACAGGGTTGCCGTGCTTGACACATCCCCCACGAGTGCTAGTGTTTAGCACACATGTCCCGCTTCAAAGCAATGCATGAAACAATTCAAAACAAAGGAGAGAATCGATGACTACAACGAAGAAAAATGCGGAAAAAACTCCGAGGGAAAACCTTAATTCCAAAGCCGTTTCACAAATTAAAACAGACAAACGTAGCCAGACAGCACCCAAGCCTGAAAAAGAGAAGAGCCGCGATGAGTTGATGGCGGATAATTTTACCGCTTTATCAACGGTTGTTGACTCGTTAAGCTTAACAATAGAGATGCTCGTACAAAAAATAGAAGGCATCGCATACCATACCATTGCAACAGAAGAAATCCTCGCTGAACTGGTTGCCACTAACGGGTTGAACCTGGCACGGGTCAATGCACGAATCCGGGCAAAAATTGCTGCCGGAACAGACAACAATGGCAACGCAAATCAGGCAATTGATGTTGCCGCAGCAATTGCCTCTCCTCTGCCACGCCGATAAGTCAATTTATACAACTATTGAAAACAGCCGTTTTAAAAGCCCTCCGGTGGAGGGCTTTTCCATTGTCTTACAATCATCTGAATGCTATGATCCCGACGTATATATTTTAACAAAATTACGTGTGGGGCAACTTTACTTTTATGATCACTTTTCCAAATGGTATCAAAGTAGGTGCTGTTATTTTTGATTTTGACGGAGTTATTGTCGATACGGAACCGCTTCATTATGCAGCATTCCAACGGACACTAGAGCCGTTTGGGCTCCATTTCACCTGGCAGGAATATGTTGAAACCTATATAGGTTTTGATGACAGGGACGCATTTAAACATGTCCATTCCTCGAAAGAAAAGCTTCTTGACCATAGCACACTACACAGGTTGATCGAACAAAAAGCAGGCTTTTTCAATGAGGTCATCCGGACGGGAGTTTCTGCATATCCAGGAGTATTGGATTTAATCACCACCCTGAACTCGAAGAGAATCCCGTTGGCGATCTGCAGTGGAGCGCTCAAATCGGACATATCTCCAATACTGGCAACGCTCGGAATCACGGATTTTTTTGATGTCATCGTGACGGCCGACGATGTTGCCGTAAGCAAACCAGACCCAGAATGTTATCAACTTGCCTTTCAACGACTCCAATCCGCTCATCAAAACAGTTTCTCAATAGACACGACGATCGCTATTGAAGACACACCTGCCGGCATATCCGCAGCCAAGGATGCCGGCCTTATGGTTTGTGCCGTCACGAACAGCTATCCTGCCGAGAGGCTGAGCCAGGCGACATTTATCACTGACTCTCTCTCGTCGCTTGTGTAGCTTCATATCGACCAGGCAGTTTATTGTCCGAACTGACTGTCCCCGGATTTTCAGGTCATCATCATCTTCGCAGCCTTGACCGAAGCGGCTATACCTGTTATTAGATACATTTCTTTTCTGCATCATAATTATTCAGACTCCCCATCCGGAGGTACATGCGTGACATTTCAAGATCTTATTCTATCCCTGCAGGGTTATTGGGCCAAACAGGGGTGCATCATCCAGCAACCCTATGATACGGAAAAAGGTGCCGGCACATTCAATCCGGCCACTTTTCTACGTGTGCTCGGCCCAGAACCATGGAACGTGGCATACGTTGAACCGTCCCGCCGTCCCACCGACGGCCGTTACGGCGAAAACCCCAACCGCCTGCAGCACTACTATCAGTTTCAGGTCATCATGAAGCCTTCGCCGCTTAACATCCTCGACCTGTATCTGGATTCGCTCCGCTCCTTCGGGCTTGACCCAGCCAAACACGACATCCGCTTTGTTGAAGACGACTGGGAGTCTCCCACTCTGGGTGCCTGGGGGCTTGGATGGGAGGTGTGGCTGGACGGGATGGAGATTACCCAGTTCACCTACTTACAGCAGGCAGGCGGAATTGACCTGAAATCGAT
>JAQTXD010000207.1 GCA_028688955.1 Desulfuromonadaceae bacterium | reverse complement strand
CGGCAGTGTTCCCGTTGCTCTGCCGAATATTCCGTTTGATGGACATGTTGTCGTCAGTGCCCGCGAGGCTCTTTCTTTTGAGCGGGTCCCGGAGCATTTGATCGTTGTCGGTGGCGGATATATCGGTCTTGAACTGGGATCTGTCTGGCGACGTTTGGGTGCCCAGGTAACGGTCATGGAAATGTTGCCGCAAATTGTACCTAATATGGACCGTCAGGCAGCTGATATGCTCTATCGCAGTCTGCGCAAACAGGGGATACAGTTTAAACTGGGAACGCGTATTACCGGTGTGCGCCGTATTGGCGCCAAAGCGATAGTTGAGTTTAATACCGGTACCGGTGCTGAGGAGATCGATTGCGATAAGGTGCTGGTGGCGGTAGGCAGGCGTCCCGCCACAGAAGGCTGTGGTCTGGATGAATTGGGAGTCGAACTGGATGAGCGTGGCAGGGTGGTTGTCAACGCCGATTATCAGACGTCGCTGTCCGGCATATTTGCCATAGGAGACATTGTATCCGGTCCGATGCTCGCTCATAAGGCTTCCGAAGAGGCGGTGGTCTGCGTTGAGAGAATGACCGGAATGAGTTCAGCGGTAGAATACGAATATATTCCCAGCGCCGTGTATACGTGGCCGGAAGCCTCAAGCGTCGGAATGACGGAGGAACAGCTGAAAGCAGAGGGTATAGCGTATCGTAGTGGCCGATTTAATTTCTCCGCTCTTGGCCGTGCCCGCTGCATGGATGAAACGGAGGGCTTTGTAAAGATTCTGGCGCACCAAGACAGTGACCGCGTTCTGGGAGTCCATATTGTTGGACCCCGGGCGTCTGACCTGATTGCCGAGGTTGCGGCGATTATGAGTTTTGGTGGCACGTCCCGTGATATCGCCCTGATCTGTCACGCGCACCCGACGTTGCCGGAGGCTGTCAGGGAGGCTGCCCTGGATGTCCACAAAGAAGCGATACATGCATAATGAACATAGAAAAACGTCACCTGCGTATTTATATTTGATGGTACAGGGAGCACATCGTGCCTAAAGCAATTCGTAAAACCAAGATAGTTGCCACTGTTGGTCCCGTAAGTTCGTCACCGGAAATGATTCAAAGGTTGATGAATGCCGGCGTTGATATATTCAGACTGAATTTTTCACATGGTGAAAATTCGCAAAAACTGGAGCTGATCAAGATCATCCGTCAGGTTTCCGACAAGCTTGGGCGACAGGCAGGCATTCTTGGTGACCTTCAGGGGCCAAAGATCAGAACCGGCAAAATGGCAGATGAAGGAATGCTGCTTGCCAAAGGGCAGGAGGTAAGCATAACAACGGATGATGTACTCGGAAGTGATGGCGTCATTCCGACAATATACAAATCACTGCCGCATGACGTCTGTCCTGGTTCGCGCATCTTGCTGGACGACGGATTGCTGGAGTTGAAAGTCACTGCCCTTGATGGTGAACGGGTTCGCTGCGTGGTTGTGGCAGGTGGCCTTCTCAAAAATAACAAAGGGATTAACCTGCCGGGGGTGAACGTCTCCGCACCTTGTTTGACAGAAAAGGATTTGCTTGATCTTGATTTTGCTCTTGATGCCGGCGTTGATTTCATTGCACTCTCATTCGTACGTACGGCCAAGGATATTGAAGAAATCAAGCGGATAATTACATCTAAAGGTAAAGATACGCCGGTTGTCGCAAAAATTGAAAAGCCGGAGGCTCTGCGTAATTTCAAAAAGATTCTTGAAGTAACGGATGCAGTCATGGTGGCTCGCGGAGATCTGGGTGTCGAAATTGAGCCTGAAAAAGTACCAATGTTTCAGAAAAAAATTATTCAGGCATGCAACAGGGCCGGAAAGCCGGTCATCACAGCGACCCAGATGCTTGACTCCATGATCCGCAATCCTCGCCCCACCAGAGCGGAAACTTCAGATGTTGCCAATGCTATTATTGATGGGACCGATGCCATTATGCTTTCTGCAGAAACAGCATCAGGCGATTTTCCAATAGAATCTGTAGAAACAATGGTTCGTATAGCTAGAGACGTCGAAAACGCAGATTTACATGGTGTCGCTGACGGACATTTTCCTGCAGCTGCAACCACATCACAGGCTGTAGCCGAAGCATCATGCCGGACCGCAGTTACTCTCAAGGCAAAAGCCATTGCCGTATTTACGAGATCCGGCAGTACCGCCGCACTTATATCGGCGTTTCGCCCGGCTACTGCGATTATTGCATTCACTACATCACTGGAGATACGGCGCAGGTTATCAATCTATTGGGGCGTTCAATGCACTGATGTGGGTATTATGGAGAATACAGACCAACAGATTAGCGCGGTGGAAAAGAAGATGCTTGCAACCGGTTTCCGCAAGGGAGATCGCATCATAATCACTATGGGACTTATCGAAACGCGCGGGTCAACAAATCTTATGAAAGTACACGAATTGGGAACATATGGATATTATGAAGTTTTTGAAGAATGATCCCCCGCACTTTCGATTTATTTTCATTTTGCTGTATTTTTATTTTGACAATTAAAAAGGTGATGTGATAGAAAGCGAGTCCCTTTTGAGAACGCACATCGACGCGGCTCATTCGGGTGCAAAAAAAG
>JAQTXD010000206.1 GCA_028688955.1 Desulfuromonadaceae bacterium | reverse complement strand
AGCCGGTCTACCAGTTTGTATGCCATCGCCTGCTCTCCCGACAATATCCGCCCGTCAGCAATCTTACGTACCTCTTCAATCGGCAGCCTGCGTCCTTCCGCAACCGCTCTGACAAACTGCTGGTGGGTATTGTCAATTACCGACTGCAGCATGGCGCGATCTTCAGCAGAAAACTGGCGTAGTGGCGATCCTGAATCCTTGTATTTGCCGGTTTTCAGCGTATGAGACTTGATGCCGATTTTATCCATCAACGATTCTATGTTTGACAATTTGAGGATGACCCCGATACTCGCCGTAATGGTGCCTGGATTTGCATAAATCATCGTTGACGGTGCAGAGATATAATACCCGCCTGAAGCAGCAAGGCTCCCCATCGAGACTATTATCTTCTTTTTGGCGGCAAATTTCTTTACTTCGGCGTAGATTTCCTGCGACGGGGCAACAATCCCGCCAGGTGAATCGACACGGAGTACGACCGCCTTGACGGAGTCCTGTTTAAGGAAGTAGCGTAACTGGCGTATTGGTTCCTTGGAGTCGAGGATCATTCCTTTGACTTCAATCAGGCCGACGCCAACCTTGCTTGTCAGGCGCGCATCGTCTGTGCCGAAAATTGTTCCGGCAATCTTCATGGAAATTACAAATAGAACTGCGAGAGAAATCAATATGGCTGCAGTTATTATGGCGGTCTTTTTTGACATATTCAGGCACCTTGTAAAGATTTTGTCTTTAATGAAAGATACACATCTGCTACAGTTTAAGAATGAAAGTTCTCGTCATGTCTGATACCCACGGTAATACAAGCGGTGCTTTTGTTGCCCACACGCACGCTGAACCGGTTGATGCCGTCATACATCTGGGGGATGGAAGCGCAGATGCGGATCTGTTGCGTGAAGCGCTCGATGTTCCGGTGATCAATGTCGCCGGTAACTGTGATCCGGGCTCTCGTGCTCCGCGTGAGCTTGTGTGGGAGTGTCATGGGAAACGGCTTCTGTTGACCCACGGGGATGCATACCGTGTCAAGTCAGGGCTGGCAAGCTTGTGCCAAAGAGCGCAGGAGGTCGGTGTTGACGCGGTTCTGTTTGGCCATACTCATCAGGGTTTAGCTGAAGAGTATTCAGGTCTGCTTCTGGTTAATCCCGGTGCGCTTTCAAGCGCCGGGCCTCAGCGCAGCTATGCTGTTCTGACTATTACGGAAGAGGGGATAACTGCAGTACATTACGATATCCATTGATGCTGCAGGGGGGTCCCGATTTTTTAATCGCCCGACCTAAACGTCGCCTTCCCTGTTAAAGTCCTCCCGCCCTTTGTGTACAGCCTTCTCTAGCCTGCGCCGTCTCGGCCAGGTAATAATATAACCAACCGGCCCCGAAAGAATGTACAGCAACAGCACGCTGAATGTCATGACTACCGGTTCGGCTACCACGACTATCAATAATACCACCGCCAGTAGTAACATGCTGAATGGCTGCCGTTTTATAAAAGCGGGGTCTTTGAATGAATTGTATTTGAAGTTAGAGACGTTCAGAAAAGCCAGTAGATATATAAGTGCAAGGATTGCAAGCTTTCTAAATGAACTGGGCCAATCGAAATGGTAGAATAGCATTACTGTTGCGGCAACCATGCAGGCAGAAGCAGGGGTAGGGAGGCCAATAAAGCGCTTGCTTTCGACTGTATCAACTTGCACGTTGAAACGGGCAAGGCGCAGTGCAGCGCAGGCAAGAAACAAGAATGCAGCTGCCCAGCCAAGTCTGCCAAAGGGTCTAAGCGCCCAGGAGTACATGAGCAGTGCTGGAGTAACCCCAAAAGCGTCCAGGTCTGCCAGAGAATCAAATTCGACACCGAACTTGCTGCTAGAGCCGGTCAAGCGGGCTACTTTGCCATCAAGTCCATCGCATATTGCAGAGATAAAAATCGCGATCGCAGCCGTGTTGTAGTCTTTGTTCAGGGTGGCAACCATACTGTAAAAACCGGCAAACAAGCTTGCAGCTGTAATCAAGTTGGGAAGGATATAGATTCCCCGCTTTATATTATCTTTTTTTACGTTTTCCACTGCCACAATTTCATCACTCATGATGTCGTATCCTTGATCAAACGATTCT
Source organism: Desulfuromonadaceae bacterium (assembly GCA_028688955.1). Taxonomy (GTDB): domain Bacteria; phylum Desulfobacterota; class Desulfuromonadia; order Geobacterales; family Pseudopelobacteraceae; genus JACRCG01. The sequence goes on along the minus strand of JAQTXD010000206.1, from coordinate 514 downwards.
TGCCAGTATCGTTTCTCCTGCAACAGTTTTGTCGCCGAGCTTCACCATAGGTTCGGTTTCAGGTGGCAGATACACATCAACCCTTGATCCAAAGCGAATCAAGCCATAGCGTTCCCCACGTACCAACAGGTCACCTATCATTGGATAGCTGATGATCCGGCGCGCTACCAGCCCGGCAATCTGAACAAAAGCGATCCTGACACCACCGGAAATTTCCAGTACAATACCGTTGCGCTCATTTTCACAGGAGGCGCGGCCGTCGCGAGCGTCAAAAAACTTCCCGGCATGGTGGAAGGTGTCAATAACCTTGCCATCATATGGGACGCGATTGACATGCACATTAAAAACCGACATGAAAATGCTGATTTTTAGAGCCGGAACGCCAAGTGGTGTTTCAGGTACCTGCTCGACGACAATAACTGTTCCGTCTGCCGGAGCTATTACTGTGCTGCTGTCAGCCGGAGCTGTCCTTTCCGGATTGCGGAAAAAATAAAATACAAAGAATGTCAGCAGC
>JAQTXD010000205.1 GCA_028688955.1 Desulfuromonadaceae bacterium | reverse complement strand
TTCAAGCTGAAGCGGTTGCTCAGGGGAAGCCGGTTGAAACAGCCGCGGCAGAGCTTCTGGCGGAACTGATAGGCAACAACCTGCAGGAATTGAGTTCTCAGATTGAAAAGCTGGTTGTCTATGCCGGTACAAAACAACGCATAACGGTGGATGATGTCCGTACCATGGCCAGCAGCAGCAAGGCCTTTACCGCCTTTGAACTGGCAAAATTTCTTGGTCTGCGTGACCTGTACAATTCTATCAGAAGCCTTGATGCGCTGTTCCTCCATGGCGAGGATGCGCCGATGATAATTGGTGCTCTGTCCAGTCATTTCCGCAAATTGTGGCGCGTCAGAGAGCTGCTCGACAAGAAGATGCCACAGGCCGATATCGGCAGGGAGCTCAATATCAATGCCTTCTTTCTGGGTGATATTGTGACGCAGGCGCGTAATTTTCCGCGAAGGGAGTTAAAGCGTATTTTTGAAGAATTTTATCGCTGTGATGTCGCGTCTAAAACCGGCGGCGGCCAGTCGTATAACCTTCTGCACGGCGTGACCATGGGGATCTGCACCGGCGGCTGGTAGCTTTGATTCATTGTCTTCATTGCCTTCCGTTGACGTCGTCCTCGCTTCGCGTAAAGTATAAAAATGGTTTCAGACGAGTGAGGTCATTTTTGGAGAAAAGTCGCTTTTGTCAGCATAATACAAGAAGGGGAAGCGGTTGGCCGCTTCCCCTTCTTGTATTATGATATGAATGTATGGTTACCGCATCAGCCTGAAAAGATAGGCAAAGGTGCCACCGACAGATAATCCTGAAAGCATTGCACCAGCAGAGTTTACTTGCGATGCAAAACTGAACAGTGAATCATTCATGGCATAGCTCTCAATGTCGAGGTCATACTCATCCACAAGTGTCAGCCAGGCCGGGTCCCATTGGTAGATCTGCAGGTACAGCTCTGAACCTTTCCACAGGACGATAAAGAAAAATACGAGAGCAAAAGAAAGAATACCGTTGGCAATCGGGGAGTCTTTGATCTCTTTATAGATTTTGAATATGACATAGATATTGACGATGGAAAGAAAGAGCCAAACGGTATTTTCCATCATGCGGTAGTTACGCAGAACAAAGAGGCTGGGCTTCGGATTCAACGATACGACCAGGATTCCGACTGCAATTGCACCGATGGCGGTGAGGTAAATAGTTAACTTTGAGCCGGTGATATCCAGGGTTCGGGTAAATACAAAATATTCCTGGAACCCGTGGCTGATCAGCAGGATTGAAACGGCTCCGATGATATTATGCACTGCCGTTACCCGGAAATAACTTGATGCATATGGGTTAAGCAGATATGCCTGGCTCCAGAAGATAAGGAAGAAACCGACAGAGATACTGGTCCAGAGTCTGGCGTTTCCATAACTGAAGTAAAAACTCATGATGGCTGCAACAAACCAGAAGAAAACCAGTACCAGGTCAGAAACATTATAAATAACCGGGTTGTAGATCTTTGGCAAAAACGGGATGATTGTTGTCAGATACTGGAAAAAAGCTGTAAAATCCATAAACGACTCCTATCTGGTGGGTGGTAATACACTCGACTGTTTTTAAATCCTGGAGTTGTGGAGTGCTTCCGATGCTCTCGCTACCTAACAATTTATGCTGCATGACTTTATATCAATAAAGCGTAGTGTCAAGGAGAGATCGTTAATGCCATCATTTTTTTTGTTACGAAGCGCTCAACGCTACCCTTAACAGTGCGGCACAGAAGCGTTGCAACAACAGATTGTGACAAACAAAGGGGATGTCAGACACAAGAAAAGGGCCTGTCAAGCAGGCCCTTTTCTTGTGCAGTACTCGTAAGTTGTGTCAGCAGCCGGCAGTCTTCTGTAGCCTGGAAATGATCTTGGTGTTGCTATCAAAGCGGATTCGCAGTTCGTCTCCAACTCTGATTTTCTTGTCTTTCAGTTTCTCCAGATTAGAATTGTCGCGAACCTGCAGCACAAGTATTGCTTCCGACTTGCGATCCTTCATGGACACTTCAGCCGCGTTTCCCTGAATCTTAATTGTTTGGATCGTACCGATCATCTTGCTCTCACCGGCACATGCCAAGGCGCTCCATGCGGATACCATCACCATCACAACCAGTACAACCAATCTCTTCATGTTTTCCTCCATGAGTGCCGGTAATGCGGCTTGATTACGTCGTGCAGCCGAATGCTGCATTAAGTTTCTTTGCATTATAGCGTTGTTTTGCCTGACGTCAAGTTGCTATTTTTGTATATAAGTATCCGTATTTAGCTATGTATACCAATCTGATTGCGTTGACAAGCCGGCGCTGTCCGTGGTACGCAGGGTGCGTCTGTGCCACACAGACTCTTTTAAGTCGGGCTTTGTTTTGTAAACGTAATCCAATTAGTCCACTTTATGTCAGCGGCGTATCGTATCCAGTTCAAGTATCAAACCGGGTTCTTTATCATTAACCGCACCCATGAAAGAACAGATGTTATGACAACCTACCTCATCAAACGTCTATTGATGCTCATTCCGCTGATGATCGGCATTACCCTGATCACATTCTCCGTTATTCACCTGGCACCCGGTGAACCGGATGAGATGCAGATGGCGATGAACCCCAAGG
>JAQTXD010000204.1 GCA_028688955.1 Desulfuromonadaceae bacterium | reverse complement strand
CTCCTGTAATCCAGCAACCCTGGCTCGCGATGCGGCTGTTCTGGTGAGGGAAAAGGGTTACCGTTTTGTGGCGGCGGGTGCGGTCAATATGTTCCCGCATACATCGCATGTCGAGTCAATCGCCGTCTTCGAGCGGCCATGAAAAAAGGCGGCCTTGGCCGCACTTTTTCATTTGGTAAATAAGAAATCAGTCACGTTCGCCAGTCAGCGCCATAATTAAATGAAGCAAGCTGACGAAGACATTGTAGATGCTGAGGTAAACCGACAGCGTCGCGCTGACATAATTTGTTTCGCCACCCTGCACAATGCGGCTAATGTCATAAAGAATGTAAGCTGAGAATACCATCACGGCGGCAGCGGAAATGGCTAGCGACAGCGCAGGAATCTGGAAAAAGATATTAGCCAGCGCCGCAAGCAAAATCACGATCATCCCAATGAACAGGAACTTGCCCATGCCGCTGAAGTCACGTTTGCTGACCGTAGCGATGGTTGCCATCGTGAAAAACACCGCCCCAGTGCCGCCTGCCGCCATAGCGATCATGCCGCCACCATTTGAAAAGCCCAGTGCAACCTGAAGAATGCGCGACAGCATCAAGCCCATGAAAAAGGTGAAGCCGAGCAACAAGGCCACACCGAGGCTGCTGTCTTTGTTCTTTTCAATGCCATACATAAAACCCCAGGCAATCCCCAAAAAGAGCAGGAAGCTCATTACCGGGCTGCCTGCCATAAAGCTGAATTGCATTTGGATGCCAACCATTGCGCCGATCACTGTCGGAATCATGGACAGGGCAAGAAGCATGTAGGTGTTGCGAAGAACACGGTTTTGCTGAAGTGCCAGACCGGTAGAGCCGTGGCTGGCAATCTCGAAATTGCGATTCATGGTTAAGCTTTCCTTTGGGTGATTATTACTGATAATAAGACTAACCAAGCTGGCTAAAAGTTTCAATAAGCGTTGGTGTTGATTAACGTTTCGTTGCTTTATGCTATCATGCGCGCCTTCAAAAGCAGGGCCGGTACAGCAGTCAGTGTTGGTCTTGAAGTTTGATCCAGGTAGTAATGCGGGTCTGTGGCAGAGCGGTTGAATGCACCGGTCTTGAAAACCGGCGTGGAGAAATCCATCGTGAGTTCGAATCTCACCGGACCCGCCAGAATAAAAACAATGGGTTAGCGCATATTTGCGCAGCCCCTTTGTTCTGGGATAAAAACTGAGCGGTAAGCAGATGGTAAGTGCCGCCACGAAGCGGTAAGCGCCTCGGTAAGCATGGCCCATCCTCCTGCAACACCAGCAGCGGCCAGCGTTGCGACCCTGCCACTGCGCGGCACACAGCGCCGCTACAGGCCGCGCAGTACCTTAGCCAATACCCACAAGGCACCCTCCCGCTGATTGTGGCTTGTAGCGCTCCGCAGTCGGTTGCTTGAGTGCTCTAGCGTGCCTTATTGGCCTGTGACAGAACCGATGCAGCAAGCTCTTTTGTTGTGTCAGCATATTTCTCACCTGCTAAAACCTTGGAGGCAACCTTTTCCATCTGGGCACCGGTTTGACGAGGAGTTCCATGCTGAGACAGAGCCGATGCTGCAAGGCTTTTCGCAATTTTCGACGAGCTATTATTTGACAGCGTTGTTGCCGCTACTGTGGCGATTCGGCTTGATGTCTGTTTTGAGTTTCTTGACATGATTGACTCCGGCTAAAGATGGTTAAACAGTTGCTGAGGCAGTAACGGTGACTGATTTTTCGAATTCCAGAACTTCGAAAACGGCGTAGGTCAAATGATGATTTGTATCTATCGCTATCCAGCTTGTTGAATTTCCAGGTTTGCCTTTGCCTTCACTGCATTCCAGAATTTGTCCATCCCCCCAGCTGAATTCAGGCCCAAGGAAATGTGGGGATTCAACTAGCTTTTCCGCAAGTGCATACATCTGAGCACCCTTCGCGCCTATTTGCACGGAGTGTCCGCGTACGACAAAGAAATGTTTGTCGATGGTATGTCTGATTTTTCCATTCGTATGTGGAGAAATCACATCTTCAGCAGTGTTGGGGCTGCGTACGCCGTAGTCGCCAAAAAGCCACTTTATATGTGGATACTGCGTTCTGAACATTTGCCACAGGACCATCTCTTTTCGGAGTACCGTACCCGTAGAATTTTGTTTCTTTACCGCGCCGTCAATGGTCGGCGGTAACGAGCAGCCTGCTGTTGCAATGTGGCTAAACCCAAACGAATCAAGAAGGGCAACAGCAGCACCACCCTGATCAATAACGTCTTCAAGCGACGAGTGACTCAGGTCCCCAAAATCAAGCAAGATCGAGCAACGTTCCGGTTCAATATTCAGGTCATCAAGAATGTTGAATATTTGCTCTTGGAAGAACTCTGGTTCAGCGGCATCTTCGATGGCGTGGCTATCAAGGCGGAGACAATAGTAATCCTCTTGAGATACCTGCAATTGCTGTATGGCAAGTTTGTACTGGGTACTATCCCATCGATCATACCCGACAACCGGGATGGGTTTAACCCCGAGCGCTGACAGCTTGTTGTGGATATAGGGGATGATGTGCTGTCCTGTTTCCGTCGCGGAATTAGGCGGCCACTGATAGGCATCTACTAGTACGGACGCTCCT
>JAQTXD010000020.1 GCA_028688955.1 Desulfuromonadaceae bacterium | reverse complement strand
CCTGACCAACTCCTTTGCATTTGGAGGCCAGGGTGCCACTGCCCAAAAAAACCACCCAACCGCCGGGCGAGTGCCGAGCGGCGCGTTGATCGAGCGGGAACTACCTAATACTCTGGTAGGCAAATCCGTATTAAACATGAATCTGACAGTTGCAGATTTCACCACAGCGTCGCGAATTGTAGCCGTTGTAAATGACAAATTCAAAAGCCCCGTGGCTGCCAGCAATGATCCCGGCTCAGTAACACTGACAATTCCTGAAGCCTATGCGAATCGACCCGTTGAATTTGTCGCTGCTTTGGAACGTCTGGAAGTTAAACCGGATGCCCAGGCCAAAGTTGTACTGAATGAACGTACCGGCACAATTGTCATGGGGGAAAATGTACGGATTTCTACTGTTGCCATCACTCATGGCAGTCTGACACTGGTTATAAAGGAAACTCCGCTGGTATCACAACCGGCTCCTCTTAGTAAGACGGGCGAGACCAAAGTTGTGCCACGTACTGACTTGAAAGTAGAAGAGGACAATCGCCGCCTGATGGTCCTGCAGGAAGGGGCCAGCATCGGTGATGTTGTACGGGCGCTCAATCTGTTGGGAGTCACTCCACGCGACCTGATCAGCATCCTACAGGCGGTCAAAGCCGCAGGGGCGCTGCAGGCAGAACTTTCCATAATTTAACACTAAACAACTGAGCCGCTTAGGACGATAAGAGCGTATGGACATTACACCTGCAACAGCACTACCGAATGTATCAGAAGGCATTGCGGACAAGGCACGCCTGCTCCAGCGCACGACGACAGGAAATAGTGCCGGACTTACCGAGAAACAGCGGCAACAGGCAAAGAAAGTATCACAGGATTTTGAAGCTCTGTTTGTCGGTATGATGATGAAATCAATGCGTGCAACCGTTGGGAAAGATGCCTTAACCGGCGGCGGACATGGTGATGATGTCTACCGGTCGATGCTTGACCAGGAATATGCAAATGCTGCAGTCAAACGTGCTGGCGGCCTCGGGATAGCTAAGATAATCGAGAAGGATATTATCCGCCAGGAAAGTCATAAGCTGCCGCGTCAGGTTGATCACGTTGAGTAACGGTCGGAGTCTGCCGATGGAAACGAAAACATTGAAAGAAGCAATTGCAGTTGAGTCCAGACTGCTTACCGAGCTGCTCCAGGTCCTGGAGCGGGAAACCATAGAGATGGGTGATGTTAACATCGCCGCCATGAATCATTCCAACCAGACAAAGGAAGAGTTGATCGCAAGGATCAGCGGGCACTCACCGCTTATACAACGGGCTATATCAGAAATCGCAGCACATGAAGGGCTTTCCTCAAACGCAACTCTCAGGACAATCGCCGAATTTAGTGCAAAACGAGGCAATCGCGAATTGCTTGCCACTCAAAAACAGATCCAAGCAACGGCAGAGCGCATCCAGCAGGTTGCTGCACTCAACCGGGAAATTGCAGAGCGTTTTGCATTTTCAATTACGTCTTCTCTCGGCCTGATAACACGGCTGATAAATCAATCAAATGTTTATGGGGCATCGGGTGGCTATCAGCAGCGACCGGCAAGCGCCGTCATGATAAACCGGGAGGCATAGTATGGGACTGAGTGCTGCAATGGAGATCGGCAAGAACGGTCTTACTATATATAGGGTTGCCCAGGAAGTAACCGGTGAAAACATCGCCAACGTGAATACCCCCGGTTACTCACGCCAGAGGGTGATTCTCGAATCAGCGCCACCGACAAATGCAAACGGTTTTCCCCTGGGAACCGGGGTTAAAATTTCTGCCGTCGAGCGGTACTACGATGGGTTGCTGCAGCAGCAACTGGTTAATGCCCAGACGTCCCAAGGCTTTGACACCACAAAATCCACAGTTTTGCAGCAGGTGGAACCGTATTTCAACGAGGTGTCAAATGACGGCATCGGTACCGCCGTCGCCAACTATTTCACTGCCTGGCAGGACCTAAGCCTCAACCCGAGTGGCTCGTCGGAGCGACAGGTGGTTATGACCAGGGCTCAAATATTAGCCGACAATTTCCATACTGTCAGCACAGGTCTAACCAACACAATTTCAATTCAGAACGCATCTCTTGTTCCATTAACTGACAGCATCAATAACACGCTCACAAACATTGCTCAGCTTAACGGCCAGATTAAGTACACCGAATTGGTCAGCGGCAACGCCAATGAAATAAGGGATCAGCGGGATCAACTGGTACGCGACCTTTCCAAGCAGGTCGGGATTACGTTTACCGAAAACAGTGATGGCACCACAGATATCAAATTCGCCGATGCTGGTGGTACAACAGCCCTTGTCACAGGAACATCTGCCGGGGCTTTTTCATTAACAACCAATGACGGAACCGGCCTCTACAATGTCAACCTGACACCTCCGGGTGGTGCAGCATCCATTGTTACTCCGGCAAGCGGCCAGTTGGGCGCTACCATTGCCCTGCGGGACACCATCATACCGAATTATCTGACTCAGATAGATACACTGGCCAAATCTGTTATCGATGCAGTAAATACTGAGCACTTTGCCGGTTTCAGTCCGACGGGAGGAACCGGTCAGAACTTCTTCACTCCATCCAATACCGTTGCCGGTTCTGCCGCCGCTTTTTCACTCGAAGCCGGCTTGAATATTACCACGATAGCTGCGTCCAGGAGCGCTACACTGCCGGGCGACAACAGCAAGGCGGTTACGATTGCAAAACTGGCAGGCACCGCTACAGTGCCGTCCGGAGCCCCAACCGCTACATTCAGCAGCTTTTACAGCAGCTTTGTCAGCAAAGTCGGACTGGATGTCCTCTCAAGCAAGACAACAGTGGCACAGGACGAAGCTTTTACCAGACAGCTGTCGACGCTTCGTGAATCAAACTCCGGCGTATCACTGGATGAAGAGCTGACTAACCTCATTAAATATCAGCGTTCATACCAGGCCTCAGCCAAACTGATTACCACTGCTACCGAGATGATGGATACTGTCATCGGTATGCTTCGTTAGGAGGAACACTCATGCGCGTTACTGCAAACATGTCTGCGGAAAACTCCCTGTACAACATTCAGCGGGGACAGGCAAGACTCAATAAACTCGAAGAATCAATTGCATCCGGTCAAAACGTCAACAGACCAAGCGATGATCCTATTTCTACCAGGAATCTTCTGGAGATCGGTGACAAGCTCAGATCGCTCGACCAGTACACCAGCAATATCAATAAGGCAACAACGTGGTTGAAGTTCACCAGTACGGCCATGGACGGCATCTCGGCAATAATCAGCCAGGCCAAGAAAGTCGCAGGAACCATCAATACCGGCAGCAGTGACCCGTCAATTCGTCAAAGTGTGCATGACCAGCTCGTTGACCTCAAAAAACAGGTTATCGATATGGCAAACATGCAGTACGGAGATCAGTATGTTTTTGGTGGTGCCAAAAACCTGACAGCACCATTCAGCGCCACAACAGGTGACCTGACCAACGGTTCCTCAACCGTCTTGAATGCCACTGTGACAGGGTTGACTGTCGGCATGGAGGTGTCTGGGACTGGCATCCCGTCTGGTTCCTTCATCGGAGCCATTACCGGACCAAATTCTTTTACGCTCGTGGACTCCCTTGGGGCACCGGTATCAGCAACAACCACAACAACCGGTTCCGCGCTCAATCTGTATAACGGTGATAGTACTCAGATGTCGATTGAAATTGCCCAGAACTCAAGCCAGACACTCAACGTTTCCGGTGACCGCCTTCTTAAGGGTGTCGGGACAAACCCGAGTTACGGTTCGATTGATATTTTAAAGACGTTCGACTCCCTGATTACAGCGGTGGGGGACAGTCTGACCCCGAGCAATGTCCCGGCGATGTCACAGGCAGCCGCAGACCTTCAGGATGGAGCGAAACAGATCAATATCGCCACAAGTGACATCCTCTCGCGCATGGCCCGACTGGATAATATGAGTAAACTCAATGACAACAATAAAAATACATTACTCTCCATTTCCACCAGCATGCAGGAAGTCGACTACGCCAAGCTGGGAGTCGAGCTGAACAGCCAGAAGATAGCCTTTGAGGCATCACTCTCTGCCACCGCAAAGCTTACCCAGCTATCCCTGCTCAACTATATGTAGACAGCCCTTAATCCCCGGCGAGGAGTGTCTCCTCGCCGTTTCATAACTTCCGATACATCTGAATTTATCTCGAGCTCCGGACTCCACCCCATTTCCATGCCGTTTCCCTTTGCAACATCAACTTCTTCGCGTCAGAAACCTGTCTCCATTCGTCGCAACGTACTTCGTCTGTCACTCCCGGTACTTCTCTCATCCCTGTTCCAGCGACTGGTGTCAATCGTCGATGTTTTTCTCACCGGAGGACTGGGAGCTTCTGCAATCGCTGCCACCGGTCTGGGGCAGCTTCTGATGGTTACGACAATGACGGTTTTCTGGGGCCTCTCAACCGGAGTAACCGTTGTTATTTCACATCTCTGGGGTGCTGGACGACGAAAAGACGCTGGCAGGGCGGCGTCTGTCGCGTGTCTGGCGGGATTGGGGATGACCGCGCTCTGCTCTCTTGCCGGTGCCCGATGGGGCGGTGACATTGCCCGTCTGATGGGTGCTGCTCCGCACGTTCAGGTGTTGGCTGCAGAATATATCCGACTCGTATTTCTCTGGATGATCTGGACTACCGGCCTGAATCTTCTCTCGGCGATCATGCATGGCACCGGTGACACACGAACACCAATGAAAGCCATTATCCTCGTGAACATTCTCCATGTCCTGATGGCCTGGCCGCTGATTTACGGTAAACTCGGCATGCCGGCGCTTGGGGTCAAGGGTGCCGCAATTGCCATAAACAGTTCTGAATTCATAGGGTTTGCCTATCTGCTCATTCAGGCCCTCCGCAAAAAATATATAACCTTCGGCCGCCCGGATCTGCAACTGTTCGGAAGAATATGGAGAATCGGCTGGCCGGTGGCACTGGAACGTGTTGCCCAGCAAAGCGGTCAACTGTTCTACTCGAGCTTTATTATCGCCTACGGTACGACAGCCTATGCGGCACACCAGATCGGCCTCTCGATTGAATCGCTCTCCTTCATGCCGGGTGCCGGGATGGGAATTGCGGCAGCAACGCTGATGGGACAATCACTGGGTGCCGGAAAGCTCCGTCGCGCCCGTATCAGTCACAACGAGGCACTCCGGTTAGCGGTCGGGGTTATGACTGTCATGGCGCTGATATTTTTCTTTGCACCGCAGTTTCTGATTGGACTCTTCAGCCAAGATCCGGACGTAATCGAGAAAGGAAGCGTATTTCTTAAACTGGTGGCATTCGCCCAGATACCGCTGGCGATTTCCTTCGTCTATGCCGGCAGCCTGCGTGGCACCGGAGATACCGTCTACGTTTTCATAGTGACGCTGGTTGCCATGTGGGGAATTCGGGTGGCGTTATCATGGGCGGCATCAAGCTGGCTGCATCTTTCGCTCTATGCCGTATGGGGGGTCTTTCTGATTGATTGGTATTGTCGTGGGGTCGCTTTTGCCTGGCGATATCACCGCCGCGACCTGCATTCCGTCGTGCTGTGAGCGGACTCAGGCCGGTTCTTCCAGCTTTTCTTCAATGAGAGGAGTAATAACGACTTTAATCTTTCCCTTGCCCCACAGACCTATTTTTTTGGCTGCTGCACGCGAAAGATCAATAAAGTGGAATGGTTTTGAAGAGCAGCGGTCGGTAATAGTAACGTGGACCTCCTGTTTGTTGGCAGGATTGACAACCTGCACCACCGTGCCGAGCGGCAGGCTTTGGTGAGCAGCGGTCATTTTGTTGGGATTGTAGCGAAGTCCTGAGGTTGTGCGGCGCCCCTCAAAGCGGCGTGCATAATACGATGCAAATCCTTCAACAGATTCGAATGAACTGCTTTTCAGGACAAGCTCTTCCAGGTTGTTCGGTGCTGTTGTGGAGAGCTCTTCTAACAGCACCAAGTCACTTCCGGTCTGACTATCTGCGAAAACAACTGTTGAAGAGAGAACCAAGGAGGTGACTATTATTGCTATCATATTGAAATATAGTAGTTTCATGCAGAGCTTTATACAATAGATATGCATATTGGTCAAGTTTTGTGTAGATATTCTGCAATCCCCTCCCGTAACCCGCGGGGTGTAAACCCAAACGTCTCCTGCCATTCTCTCCCGCAAATACTCTCTTCCAACAGCATCTGCAGCTGGTCCGTAGTGATCGGAAACTGAGGTATTTTCTGCATAACCGGGATAATTATCTTCATAAGGGCAAGCGGGATGTGAGGTTTAAAAGGAGCCGGGCGCTTCAGAACGGAGGCGATCAGGTCAATGAGATCTATGTAACGTACACGATCAGGGCCACACAGTTCATACGTCTGACCGATCGTTTTCGGCATTGCCAGCGCCTCGGTAAAACAGCGGGCCACATCATCCGCATGTATCGGCTGCAGTCGGTATGTGCCGGTTCCGATTACCGGCATGGCAGGAACCAGGCGCAATTGTGACGCCAACATATTAATAAACTCATCGTGCCGTCCAAAAATCAGCGACGGACGGAAGATAGTCCACTCGAGCTGACTCCCCCGCACAGACTCCTCCGCCTGCCATTTGCTGCGATGATACGCTGAAACGGCATTCGGCCGTGTCCCGAGCGCCGACATTTGCAGATAGCGGCTGATGCCGTTGCGTGATGCAGCGGTCAAAAGGTTGGCCGTAGCCTGAAGGTGGAGCTTATCAAAGGTAATCCCCCGACCGGGAAACTCGCGGATGATACCGGTCAGGTTAATAACCGCCTGACAGCCGCTGGCACCCTGTTCGAAGCTCTCCAATCTGGTGACGTCACCTTCAACCACCGTGATGTCACCACTCAGCCGGGGCGTTCGTCGATGCACCAGAAGTCGTACTGAATGCCCCCTCCCAAGCAACGCCGTGATAAGATGTTCACCAACAAAACCGGTACCACCGGCAATAAATATCTCCATGACGGATCCTTTCCTAACAGCGCTTTTGTATCATCAGCAGCAGTGTTACCAGCAGCGGGAAACAGTTAATATAGGAGAAAAGATGGCGCCCGGAACGAAATGCGGACAAAAATACCAGCGGTACCGGAAAGAGCATATACCAGAAGGCGCCGGGGCGTCCTATGAGACCAAATAGCGGCAGTAACAGCGCGCCAACCGAGAGGGCTCCGAGCCAGAGCCAGAAAAATAAATTGTAACCGTACAGTTTCCCTCCAACGCAAAACAGCGGAATACCGACCCGGCGGTAATCTTCGGCATGTCGACGCTGGAAGAGCCAGAAATGAGGTACCTGCCACAGAAACAGGAGGCCGGCCAGAATGACGATCCTGAAATCGCCCGGGTGCCCTCCCGCAAGACTCCAACCAATCAACGGAGGGAACGCTCCGCAGAGCCCCCCAATTAACAGGGTCAATGAGGAGTACCGCTTGAGTGGCGTGTATACCCCGAGATACCACACAACGGCAATTGCACCACATATCCCCGGTTTCCCGTCTCCTGCAGACACCAGCACCAGCAGGCCAGACACAACGGCACTTCCGGCAAGGAAAAGTGCTGCAGTGATGCTCATAGCTCCCGTCGGGAGCGGTCTCAACCGGGTGCGCATCATCCGCGAATCCAGGTTGCGTTCAATAACCTGATTGAACGCTGAACTGCCGGCAGCCAACAGGAAAACTCCGGTAAATGCGGTAATAGCGGTAAAAGCGGGGAGAGCCCGGGAGGCGGCAGGAAACAGGAGGCAACCTGCTACGGCAGCGATGCCGTTCAAAAGCGATAGCTTCAAGCGGAATAATGTTATGAGTGTACGAATCATTTCAGGCTCTTGATAAACTCGACCAGTTCAGCAACCGACTCATCCTGCATGTCAGGGTTACCCGGCATGATCGGCGGAAAACCTTCCACAATTGCGGCAGCCGGCTGGCGAATGGACTCCTTTAAATAGGCGTCATCAGCCGTAACAATCAATTGCTTCCCATCCCGCGTGACTTTGACCTGACTGCCGTAAAGCCCTTTAAACGTAGGCCCGACACCCTTACTGCCGTCCAGTGTATGACAGGCAAGGCACCCTTTTTCCGTTGCCAGCTGCCGGCCATCAGATTTTGCCTCTGCAGATCCTGCGCTGCCTTCAGCAAGCCACCTGGTGAACTGCTCCCCCGATACCGCCTCAACAGTGGATACCATGGCAGAATGTTGTGTGCCGCAATACTGGGAGCAGAACAGATCATAGCTTCCCGGCGTTGTAGCCACAAACCAGGCGTAGTTGCTCATACCCGGCACAACATCACGCTTAACCCGGAAAGCGGGGAGAAAAATCCCGTGAATGACGTCCTCTGACACCAACTCCACCCGCACCGGCCTCCCCACCGGGACATAGAGCCTGGGGCTGGTTTTACCGTTGGCGTAGGAGAACTCCCAGGACCACATTCGGGCAGTAGCGGTCACCGGAAGGGCCCCCGGCGGAACGGTACGTAAAACCAGATACTCTTTCCAGCCGTACCAGAACATTGCCAGAACCAGCAGGCTCGGAACCACGATCCAGACTATCTCAAGCCAGAGATTTCCTGCAACCTGTGAGGTCGGCTGTGGCGCACGGGAACGGTGGTAACGCACAACGAAGGCAAGCATAACCAGAGTGATGCCAAGCAACAGCACGAGGCAGGCACCAAATATATACATAAAGACCGGGTCAATCGCTTCGGTCGTGGATACCAGGGGCAATTGATTCACGTTATTTCCTCACCGGTAGAGTACGTCAAAGAATGTAAAACCAATGAATATTGCCAGAGTAGCCAATGCCAAAAAAAGCAGCCAGCGCAGCAACGCTCCTTCGTACTTCATATGCATGAAAACGGCGATGACAAGCCCGGCCTTGATACAGGCGATGGCGAGCGCTCCGGCAACCTTGTAACCGCCTAGTTCCACACGGGTAATGGCAACAGTCAGGACGGTCAACGACAGCAGCACCAGCCAGACTACAGTCAGTTTTTTATAGCTCACGATGTGGTTTGAGTCACTCATGGGTATGCCGTCACAGAACAAGGTAATATAACGGAAAAATAAAGATCCATATCAGATCAACCAGATGCCAGTACAACGCCCCGTTTTCGAGAAGAATATAATTTTCAGCAGAGACCGCTCTCCCGTTGACTTTAACGGCGATCCAGGTCAACAGAGCTGCACCGATCAACACATGAATACCGTGAATACCGGTCGTCATGAAGTAGAGGCTGAAAAACACCGATTCACCCGGCGGAGCGGCTTTCAGATGGTCTGAACCGGGATAGATGCCATGGCCGATCTTGGCACTCCACTCAACATACTTTACCACCATAAAACCGGCGGCACAGAGGATCGTCCCGCCTATCAACCCCATAACCCGCCGTAATTCATTGCGCTGCAGAGCGGTGACTGCCATGGCAACACAGAGGCTGCTGGTAAGCAGGATCGCGGTATTGGCACCGCCCAAGAGCCAGTTCAGCTGTTTCCCTCCTGTGGCGAACTCATGGGGATATCGTTTGAAATATACCGCGTACAAAAGGAACAATCCGCCGAAAAGCATCAGTTCGGTAAAGAGAAACAGCCACATGCCGAGTTTGGCCCCGAAATCGTCCTTGTGAATATGGCCGGTCATCTGCCGGCCTCACTGAAATCATACGGCCCATGGGTCACAATCGGTTCTTCATCGAAATTTTCCGTTGGCGGCGGCGTGGCAACACTCCATTCCAGGGTTGCCCCTCCCCAGGGGTTGCCCTCAAAGGGCACGCCCCACCAGAGTCCACGAAACAGATTTACCAGCATAATGATCAGTCCGACAGCAAGTATCCAGCTACCGATCGTCGCAACCAGGTTAAGATTGGCAAACTCCGGCAGATAATCATAGTAACGTCGCGGCATCCCCTTCATGCCGAGCACCTGCATGGTAAAGTAGAGGATGTTAAAACCGGTGAACATCAGCGCCCATGCAATAAGAGCAGGCTTTTCCACGTAGCGGCGTCCGAAGAACTTGGGCAACCAGTAGTGCATGGCGGCAAAAAAGGCAAATGCAGTGCCGCCAAACATCACATAGTGGAAGTGACCGACCACAAAGTGCGTGTCATGTACGTGGATATCAGTGGCGGCGGCACCGAGGATCAGGCCGCTCAGGCCGCCGATGGAGAAGAGCAGGACAAAGGAAAGTGCAAACAGCATGGGAGCTTCCAGTGATATTGAGCCTTTGTAGAGAGTGGAAACCCAGTTGAATACCTTTATCGCTGAAGGAATGGCGACAACAAATGTCAGAAAAGAAAAAACCATGACGGCGGTGTCGCTCATGCCGCTGGTAAACATATGATGCCCCCAGACCAGTGATCCGGCAGCAGCGATGGCAATACTGGAAAAGGCGATCATTTTATAGCCGAAAATCGGCTTCCGGGAAAAGACCGGAATGATATCAGAAACAATACCCATTGCCGGCAGAATCATAATGTAGACCGCGGGGTGAGAATATATCCAGAAGAGGTGCTGGTACATAACCGGATCACCCCCGCGGGACGGGTCAAACAGACCTGCTCCCACCATTCTTTCCGCCATGACCAGTACCAGGGTGATCGCCAGAATCGGCGTCGCCAGAATCTGCACCCAGGCCGTTGCATACAGCGACCAGGTAAAGAGCGGCAACCTCCCCCAGGTCATTCCCTCGGCCCGAAGACGGTGGATAGTCGTAACGAAGTAAACCCCGGTCAGAATAGAGGAGAAACCGACAATGAACACGCCGAAAACCGCCAGGGAGACATTGGTACCGGTGCGGGAACTGAAAGGGACGTAGAATGTCCAGCCGGTATCAGGTGCGCCGCCACCGCTGAAGAGTGACGCCAGCACAATGACGGCACCAACAATATAGAGCCACCATGAAAGCAGATTGAGGCGAGGAAAGGCAACGTCGCGTGCACCGATCTGTATCGGCATGACCATATTACCGAATGCCCCCGGAATACCGGGAATAATGAAGAGGAATATCATGACTACACCATGCACGGTAAAGAGCGCATTGTACGTCTGTGGCCCCATGATGGTGCGTCCCGGCGCCATCAGTTCGATCCGGAGCAGCAGCCCCAAAAGGACTCCGGTCAGGAAGAAACCGAACGTTGAAAAGAAATAAAGCAGACCGATACGCTTATGATCGGTAGAAAAGAGCCAGGAGGCGATACCGCTTTTACCACTGTCGTTCCAGAAACTGCTGCCGGTGGCATGGAGTACAGGCACATTTGAAGCCATTATTCCCTCGGGTCCCGTTTATTACGCTTTCTGCCGGACTTGATCAAAAATGTCAAAAACACTCCGGTACAGATGATGACCAGAGTAGCACTTACTCTCAGCAGATTAAAAGCATATGTTTTTTGCTCGGGATCAAATGTAAAACAATAACTGACAATTTTCCTGACCGTCGCTCCGGAAGTACCGTCTCGTGCTTCGATAAGAGCCAGTGCCAGATCTTTTGAAAGAAAGGTTGTGCCGTACAGATAGCGGACTATTGTACCATCTCTGGCGATAATAAGACTGACCGACGGATGGAGAAAATCCCGACCACGACGCTGGAAACCATACCCGATGGATTGGGTCAGTTTCCGGATATTTTCACTGTCCCCGGTCAGGAAGCGCCAGCCATCTCCGGGAAAAGGCGTATGCATCGCACCCAGGTAGACCCGCTTGAATTTTGCTGCCAGAGCCGGAGTATCGTTTTCGTCAAAGCTGATGGAAATAACCCGGTACTCTTCTCCCGGCCTGCTCTTAATTTTTGGCAGCACCTGCGCCAGTCCCCATTGCAGAGAATAGCAGACATTGGTGCAGCCGTAGTAGACCGGGAGGATAATGGTCGGGCCCGTAACCAGGTCAGAGAGCCTGACTGGCATTCCGGTCTCATCACGGAACGTGGTATCGAGGTGGATTTTGGTGCCAAGATGCTCCGTAAGGCCAACCACAACTTCCTCTTCGGCACTTGCGTGTCTGCCGCCGCACAGGATGAGCAGGGAGAGAAGCACCACCAGTTGCAATCTGCAGAAAGTCATCATTGAAGGTGTCCGCTCAGAGAAGAGAGTGCCGTACCGGTCATTTCATCGTCATCCGTTACCGTGCCGCAGCCAGAGCTATCCAGGCTGTTACGACGTATCGAATCAGCTTGCCGGTTGCAACCAGCAGTGAAAACAGGCCGAAATTGACCCGCAGCATGCCCCCCACCAGACAAAGCGGGTCTCCAATGACAGGAAGCCAGGAAAACAGGAGTGAAAAGGATCCGTAACGCCGGTAATAGCTGCGTGCCCGATCCTGCTGTTCCGACGAAACCCGCAGCACCCGCTCAATCAGCCAGCTCCCGCCCTGAATACCGATCAGATAGGTGAGCACGGCACCCAGATAGTTCCCGCAGGTGGCGATCGCAACGGAAGATACAGGGTCAAATCCGCCAATCAGCATCATCACCAGCAGCCACTCCGAACCAAGCGGCAGCAGCGTAGAGGCGAGAAAACTGAGGAAAAACAGTGATACATATCCGGGCTGATTGAGCCAGTCATGCAGCATGACAGTATATGTCAGAAATTGGTTGTCAAAATGGCTCAAAACGCTACAATGCTCCCCCTGACTCGCTACTTCAGGCATGGATAGTATCTGCATTGTAACGATTTATTCAGATTCAGCAAGGGAGAACATGTAGGGTGCAGAAAGGAAAACCGGCTAAAAAATATTCCCAGGCTGGGCGGCTGCACTCAATAATCCGGCTTTTGGAAACCAGGTGCGGACTGACGCTTGATGAGCTCGCAGAAGAATGCGACGTTGACCGGCGCACCATTCACCGTGACCTGAACGCAGTTGAACAGGCCGGATACTCGCTATCCACGGAGTGGATTGACGGGAAAAAAGTCTACCGTTTTCTGAGCAAGTCCCGCAATCTTCCCGCAATAACCTTTACCCTCCCGCAGTTGATGTCGCTCTACCTGCTGCGCTCACTTGGAGCGCATCTCGCCGGCACACCGTTTCAAGCCGAGATAGACGACTTATTTAAAAGCATTCATTCTGTGCTTCCCGATCGCCACGCCGCCCATCTGGAACGAATTGCCCGTGTTTCTTTGCCACTGCTGCACGGTGCGCGGGATTATACCACGGCAGCACCGTATGTTGCCGACTTGCAGAAGGCGTTGCTGCAGCAGTACCGCATCCGCCTCGATTATGCCAAAAAGGGCGCGGACAGGATTGATGTGTACGACGTTGATCCCTACACTCTGGTCTTTCATAAAGGCGGCATGTATCTGTTGGGCAACGCCCACAACCGTTCCGGGATGCGCCTTTTTGCTCTTGAACGAATCCGCGGGGTTAACGTTACCCGCCAGCGTTTTGATATCCCCGATAGCTACCAACCCGAAGCACATTTTAGCAAAGCTTTTGGTCTGGTGAACGACTCTCCCCTGAAAACCAGAGTTCGTTTTTCCGCAGAAATTGCTCACTCGATCAAGGGGCGGAGCTGGATGCCGGAACAGAAAATAAACACGGATTCTGAAGGACGGGTCGTTGTTGAGTTTGAGGCAGCGGGGCAGATGGAACTGGTATCATGGATACTTTCCTACGGCATCCATGCCGAGGTACTGGACCCCCCTGAACTGCGCAAGGAGATCAGGCGTCAGGTCAAAGAATTACGTCAGCTGTATCGAGGCAAGGAAAAGGATTCCGGCAGGATGGAGAAGAAAAACAAATGAACGCACGAGCGGTTGGGGATTACATGTACCGGCACAACACCCTCGTTCTGATCGCGGCATTCTCGACTATTATCGCTCTTGCCCTGCCGCTGTATCTGAAGTTCATTGCCTACCCGGCATATGAAGATTTTTTGACCAACAATGTTGAAGAGGAGATGAAACTTCTGGCGAGTCAGATGGTGAAAGATCATCATTTTTCAACTCCGATATCACAATCAACGCCGCTGAATGATTCATTCATCAAGAAAGTGGAATACATACAGCGCACAGTTGGGCTGCCGAAGATAAAAATTTTTTCCACTGAAGGAATCATCGTCTATTCAACCGATCCAGTCGATATTGGCGCACCGACTTCCCAGACTTTTTTCCCCCAGATGCTGAGCGACGGACGACCGCGTACAGAATTGAAAGTTTCCATACGGTCAAAAAAAGTCTTTGTTGAGACATATGTACCGATCATTGATCATGGGGTTGCCATGGGCGCTTTTGAGATTTATCGGGATATTACCGGGTTGCGGCAGGCGTATCATCAGATGATCCGCGATGAACGAAGAATTCTGTATCCGGTGATCATTCTGCTGCTTGCAGGCGGTTTTTTCAGTTCCTACCTGGCTCACAGGAGTATGGCCGAACTTAAACAGGCAAGAGATCAGTTTCAGCAGCTGTCAGTAACCGATATCCTGACCGGACTGTTAAATCGTCGTGGATTTACCGCTCTGGTTGATAAGCAGCTGTCCATGCTCAATCGCTGTGAAAGAGGCGCATTTTTACTCTTTATTGACATGGATGATTTCAAACGCATCAATGATAATTACGGTCACGAAGCGGGAGATCAGGCTCTTGTTGAAACTGCCGGAATTCTTAAAAATACCCTGCGTTTTTCGGATAGCATCGCCCGAATAGGTGGTGATGAGTTTGCGGCGTTGACTGTCGGGACAGAAAATCCATCGACTGAAGAACAGATCAAGCAACGCCTGCTTGAAAATTTGGCCGCATGGAACCGGCAGCGGACTGTTGACTATACACTCTCCTTCAGTATCGGAATTGTGGAGATAACTCCGGACTCCGCATGCAACATTGACGATCTAATGAGCCGTGCCGATGAAAAAATGTACCGCGAGAAGCAGTGGAAGAAGTCTCCCACACCGCAAATATACCCAGGGCATAACAAATAGATCACTTGATTACACAGATACACTCCATCCATACAGGAACAGAATTGACGATGACTGAAAACGACAACATCCTTCAAGAGAGAATCTACAACCGAATCACCACTCAGGGACGCATTACCTTTGCCGACTTTATGGCTGCGTGCCTCTACGAGCCGGGACTTGGCTACTACACGTCTCCGGGGCGCAAAGTTGGCGCCGAGGGTGATTTCTATACCAGCATAACGGTGCATGCCGCCTTCGGGCGCGTGATTGCCCGAGAAATTGCCCAGATGTGGCGATGTATGGGTACACCTGCCAGGTTCACCCTGGTGGAGTGCGGAGCAGCAAACGGCCGTCTTGCGTGCGATATCATGAATTTTCTGGCGGACCGTGAGCCGCAGCTGTACCAGGGGCTGCAATTGATCCTTGTTGAGCGGGAACCCTCTCTGGAAAGTGCTCAGCGCGAGATGCTGGCAGCTCACATCGACAGACTTGCCTGGCTTTCCCCGGAGGAGTTTGCTTCGGGGAGTTTTACTTTCAGCGGTTGTCTGTATTCAAATGAGTTGATCGACGCTCTGCCGACCCATCGTGTCGTCATGACCACTGATGGTCTGAAGGAAATATACGTGATCTGCAGGGAGGGTGAGTGTTCTGAGGAGGCGGGCGAACAATCTACTCCCGAGATTGAAGCGCATTTGAAGCGGGTCAACGTGGAACTCCATCCCGGCCAGCAGGCCGAAGTCAACCTGAATGCACCACAATGGCTCTCATCTGCTGCCAGAGCACTTCAGCAGGGCTTTATTCTGACGATTGATTACGGTTATACCGCGCAGGAACTCTACGCATCGCGCCGCAAACTCGGGACACTACTCTGTTACTACCGTCATCAGACAGAAGAAAATCCCTACCTCCGTATCGGGTTGCAGGACATCACCTCTCACGTGGATTTCACCACTCTTATGAAGTGCGGAGAGGAATCGGGGTTGCAGAACATCTGGTTCGGAGAGCAGTACCGTTTTCTCCTCTCTGCGGGGATAATTGAAGAAATTGAAGAGATTGAGCGTTCTGACATAACAGAGGAGGAGAAACTACGGCTCCGACTGACCCTCAAAAAGCTGATCATGCCGGAAGGGGGGATGGGAGACACCTTCAAGATCCTGATCCAGTCCAAGGGTGTAACAGCGCCCAGCCTCCTCTGCCAGCGCAGGATAGGAGGGTAGATGCCCGGACTGCCGTCCACCGGAATTCGCGGAATTATATTTGATCTTGATGGCACCCTGTACGTGTGTGATCGCTTTGCTGCCAAAATTCAGGATGCCGCCGCATTGTACATTGCCGGACTCAGGCAGATCACCTCCGCCGAAGCAGCAGAGTTGATAGCAGCCACCCGGCAACAGCATTCAGAGGTCCACGGCACATCTCAGACACTCTCCTCCGTCTGTTCAGAACTTGGCGGCAGCATACAGGAACTGCACCGTTTTTTTGAGCAGACCCTCCAGCCGGAGACGTTCCTGGTTCGGGACGAGCGGGTAATCCGCCTGCTGGAACGCCTTGCAACACGTTTCTCACTCTCTGTCTATACGAACAACAATCGAATCCTGACGGATCGTATTATAAGCCACCTCGGCCTGCAAAAAATTGTACCGGGGGTTTTTACAATTGATGACACCTGGCGTGGCAAGCCGGACGAAGGGATGGTACGCCGGGTTCTTGATTTGGTAGGACTGGCTCCGAGCGAGGCACTGTTTGTCGGTGATCGCTACGATGTTGATCTGAGGGTTCCGGAACAGCTCGGTTGCCCGGTATATTTGAGCCGGAACATTGAACAGCTGCTCCGCCTGGAAGAGCTGCTGACTATGAATCTTTCCGCAGATACCTCAGTAACTCCTGCATGTCTTCAGGCGGCTCAGTTGTAAACTCAATATACTCGCCACTTGACGGATGAATAAACCCCAGGCACTTGGCATGCAGCGCCTGACGACCGAGATGGCTGATCATACCCCGCAGCCTGGTGTCGGGAATGTTGTTGCAGCGCCCGCCATCCGGATAGAGCGGATCTCCCAACAACGGGAATCCGGCTTCCGTCAGGTGTACGCGGATCTGATGAGTGCGCCCCGTCTCAAGCCGCAGCTCCACCAGGGAAACCCTGCCATAACGTTCCTTAACCTTCCAGCGGGTCACTGCATGTTTCCCGTTTTTCGCCTTGCCGGACAAACGCAGTCGTTCCGTCGGGTGTCGACCGATAATCCCCTCAATTTTTCCGGTGTCTTCGGCCGGTGAACCGTAAATAAGTGCCTGATAGATGCGTTTGACTGAGTGGACACTGAACTGCTCCGAAAGCGCCTGGTGGGCACGGTCATGCTTGGCGGCCACCAGCACACCTGAGGTCCCTTTGTCCAGACGATGGACGATGCCGGGGCGTAGTTCACCACCAATGCCGGCAAGATCGCTGCAATGCGCCAGCAGTGCGTTTACGAGTGTGCCGCTTGTATTGCCCGCACCGGGGTGTACCACCATTCCAGCGGCTTTATTGATCACAACCAGATCGCTATCCTCATACAACACCTCCAACGGTATCGCTTCAGCCAGTGGCTGTGCCGGCAGCGGCGGCGGAATAGTGACTTCAATCACCTCCCCTCCCCGAAGCTTCTGGGATGTACGTACCTGTTTACCGTCAACCAGTACATGACCGGTTTCTACCAATCTCTGGACGGTGGCACGTGATTCGCCGTTCATTACGCGGCTGAGAAAAAGGTCAATCCGAATTGGTTCATGTTCGGGGGAAAATGTGAGTGAAAGGTGGTTCATGAATACCTCAATAAAAAGCAAAGGCGCGCCGGTTCAGGCACGCCTTGCAGAAAAATGCGTGTGACAATGAGCTACCAGATGGATGATTCAATCTTTCCAGCCCGTTTTATCAGGACATCCACCACGGCGGTTCCATAAATAATTTCCGGGTTGATGTCTTCGGATACCCGGGAAAGGAAGTGCTGGCGGCCTTCTTCAAGTTCTTCCTTGAGAAGATCAAAAATGGTGTCATTTTTGATGCCGCTCTCTACCTTATCCTTATTGTACATGGCCACGTCGGAGAGAATTGCTCTGGCCAGCCGTTTTGCCTGATCCGGATTATCAATCATATTCATGGATAATGTCCCTTATATCGTAATAGAGGCATACTCATACGCCCCGAGTACCTGGCACCATAGCACTATTTCAAACGTAATGCAAAGTAGATGCTCGAATCACCGCGGCGCACCAGAATCGTCAGACTTCCGCCACGGGCGGCCTGCTGGATGGTCCGGGTATATTCTGCAACCGTAGCCGTCCGTTTGCGATTTACCGACACAATTACGTCCCCTCGCTTAATGCCGGATTCCGCTGCAGCCCCACCCCGCATGGCATCGACGACAACAACCCCGCCTCCCTGTTCGTCATTTTCGACCACCAGGCCAAGCAGGTCAGCTTCGCCATCCTGCTGCTGGCTCCCCTGCTCCAACCTCTGCCTTAGTTTTGGTGCTGCATCTGCACTGCCCAGGGTTATGCTCAGGTCAAGCGTTCTGCCGTCGCGGAACACTGTGATTTTCGAGATATTTCCAATTCCGGCTTCGGCAACCTGCCGCTGCAGGTGAGAGGGATCTTTGACCTCACTTCCGTTCAGGGCCGTAATAATATCCCCTTGCCGAATACCGGCCTTATCTGCCGGTCCCCCTTTGATAACATCATTAACCAAAGCGCCCTTGGATTGTTTCAGGCCAAACGACCGCGCCAACTCTTCGGTTACCGGCTGGATGGTAACTCCCATATAGCCGCGACTGACACTCCCTTTCTTGATCAACTGTGAAAAAACCTGTTTGGCCATGTTGATCGGGATAGCAAAACCGATCCCCTGTCCGGCTGCCACGATGGCCGTGTTGATGCCGATCACCTCTCCATAGACATTCAGGAGAGGCCCACCGGAATTACCAGGGTTAATGGAGGCATCGGTCTGGATAAAGTTTTCGTACGTTTCAATACCCATATTGGAGCGGCCGGTAGCAGATATGACGCCGACCGTCATGGTACGATCAAGTCCAAAGGGATTTCCGATGGCAATCGCCCACTGCCCGACCTCGAGCTTTTCGGAATCACCTAATACAACCGTCGGCAAGTCAGCGGCAGCGATTTTGATAACGGCGATATCGGTTTTTTGATCAGCGCCAACCACCTTTGCGTCATACACCTTGTCGTTGGAGAGCTTGACCTGAATACTTTCGGCATCCCGGACAACGTGGTCATTCGTTACGATGTAGCCATCTTTACTGATCATAAAACCTGAGCCGAGGCTCTTGTTACGCCTGGCCTGCGGGGCGCCGAAAAAATCTTCAAAAAGCGGGTTGGCTTCAAAAAACGGCTGAATATACTTCTTCCGGCTTACCGTCGAAATGTTCACAACGGAGGGGGTGACCTTTTTTGCTACGGTGCTGAATGCTTTCTGGGTGGAGAGGATATCAGTCGGAACCTCCTTGACCGGAGCATCAGCTACCCCCCCCTTTCTGTTCGACTCAAGGAACAGCGGGGTCTCATTTTTCCCGCTGCACCCCCCCAGGGCGGCAACAGAAACCCAAACAGCAATACACACACGTGAAACACGGAATAGTTGATTCATATCAGCACAACCTATGAGTGGATTTAGCAGGTATAAGATGCGGAAACTGTAGTTAAAATGATTTGGTGTGTCAAGAAATTCAGCATTATACGCTTCGTGTTCTATTCAGCATAATTATGTTATTGAAACGGCGCTCCGTTTGTGTAAAAGTAGCCACATTCCAACGGGCGATGGGAGTAATGAGATGACAGATATCAAGGCACAGATCAGAGAATTTCGCATCGGAGAAAAAATCAGGGGGCTCCGCCAGCAGAAGCGGCTGACTCTCCAGGAATTATCTGAACTCACAACTCTTTCTAAACCACTGTTGTCACAGATTGAAAATCAGCAGGTTATTCCCCCCCTGGCGACCCTGCTCAAAATTGCCCGGGGTCTCAAGGTGGATATCCATTTTTTCTTTGCAGACGCCAGCAACAGCCAGAAGTACGTATTGACGAGACGAGAAGACGTCCGCGAGGATGACAGGGGACACCGCCCGGTTGCTAATGAAACCGCACGTCCCTATGCGTATTATTCACTTGCCCAGGGATTGAGACACAAGCATATGGAACCGTTTCTGGTGGAGTTTGAAAACAAGGAGTGGGATGATGCGCTCTTCTTCAAGCATGAAGGTGATGAAGAATTTATCTATGTCATTTCCGGCGAGCTGGACTTTCATTACAACACTGAAGTGCTTCGCATGCGGGATGGTGACAGTATCTACTATGATTCCAGCCAACCCCACGGCTGGGTCGCCGTCGGTGACAGCACCGCAAAGGCGGTAGCGGTCATGTACACAAAGGAATAGGTTTCACTTTTACGTCTTTTCTCCCTACAGTGTTGGCACGGGAGACGTACTACATGTTCTTGATGATCTCCATCTGCTCCTGCACACACTTTGGACAGATGCCGTGACTGAATTTTGCCTCTGAATGTTCAGAGATATATTGCTCCAGCTGGTTCCAGGTATTCTGGTCATCCCTGATTTTTTTACAGTACATACAAATCGGTATAATCCCTTCCAGGTGCTTGACCCGGGCAAGTGCTTCTTCAAGCTCTTTCTTCTGAATCTCCAGCAGGTCCCGCTGTGCAATCACCATCTCATTGCGTTCCTTCAGAGCAAGATGGTTCCGCACCCGTAATTTAAGTAACTCAAAATTTACCGGCTTCATCAGATAATCAATTCCTCCGATCTCGAGCCCCCGCAATTCACCCTCATTTGGGTCCAAAGCCGTCAGGAAAATCACCGGAATATCAACAAACGACGCATCAGCCTTGATGTTGCTGCAGACATCAAATCCGTTCATGTCAGGCATCATCACGTCAAGAAGAATTAGATCCGGTCTCTGTTCCTTAAGTTGGGCGATGGCGTGATAGCCGTTCGTAGCAGTTAACACATCATATTCATTTTTGAGTGCAGCGGATATAAGCTGAAGATTGATCGGTTCATCATCCACAGCCAGTATTTTAAATCGTTTACTCATTACCGCTCTCCGTCAATTGTAACGTGATGTTGTCGTTCCTGCCGGCACACGTCCCACTTATACGCCGGTTCAGTTATAACGCGAGAAGGAAGATGAGGACAGCGCAAAAAAAGATCCGACAGCGGAAGGTAATCTCCGGAATAACACACCTTCGGGTTCCAGGCCTGACTTGAACAGGTATGGAACCAGGAAGGTGGTAGTCCGGCAGGTCAGACTTTGAATTTGGCAAGTACCCCGCGAAGTCCTTCTGATTTTTCTGCCAAAGAGGCTGAAACCCCTCCTACCTCGCTGGCAACTGAGCGGTTCTGCTCGGTCAAGACGATCACCTGCTGCATCAGTTCGATCAGCTGCTTGGTTCGAGTCGCTATGTAGGTACTCTTACTCACAAGGCCGGAGGAGATATCAACCGCCCCACGGAGACGGTCATCCGTTTCTCCTACGGTCGTAATAAGTCGCCGGGTTTCCTC
The DNA here is from genome assembly GCA_028688955.1 of Desulfuromonadaceae bacterium. Classification (GTDB taxonomy): domain Bacteria; phylum Desulfobacterota; class Desulfuromonadia; order Geobacterales; family Pseudopelobacteraceae; genus JACRCG01. The sequence goes on along the minus strand of JAQTXD010000020.1, from coordinate 25,378 downwards.
AGCAATATCCCGCATCCGTACAGCACTCTTTTCGTTTGCTCCACACACACGCTCGACTCCGGTAACCACAGCCTGTACACCGGCGTTGATCTGGGTCAGCGAATTCTGTGTTTTTGCAGCAAGCGCCCTGACTTCATCGGCAACCACCGCAAAACCGCGCCCGGCTTCTCCTGCTCTGGCAGCTTCTATTGATGCATTCAGTGCCAGCAGGTTAGTCTGGTCGGCGATGTCTGAAATAATTTCGAGCACTTTACGGATATCCGAGGCCTTGACAGCCAACTCCTGAGTTTGTGCACTCATGGCCGCCTGACTCTCCGATTCTCCAATAATGACGCCGCCCGCCCGGTTCAAATCCTCCACGAAGAGAGAGAGCGTTGTTCGCGTGACTTCAATCGTTTCTGTCGTTGAAACAGCCATTTCTTCCGTGACATCAAGATTCTGGGCGACATCCTGAGTCAGCTGATTACTCTCTTCGATCAGGGCCGATTGCCGGCGGAGGATATCCGACAGATTTGTAACGATATGGGAAAGCTCCTGACTGGCAACAGCTGTCTCACTTGAACTGTCGGCAGACTGGGCAACACTGTTCTGCACTTTAGCGATAAACTGGTCGATTAAACCGGCAGCCGCACCAACTTCGTCCTTCTGTGTTATCCCAAGACGTTTCGTCAAATCACCCTCACCATGTGCAAGGTCATCAGCCATACGAACCATCTGATTAACCGGCACGGTTACCTGGCGGCTTATGAGAATCGAAACTGCCATGATGAAAGCGACAAAGGCAAAATCACCTCCCAACAGAATTATTTTGGTCAACATCATCTGCCGGTAGAGGTCATCAACGTATATACCGCTGCCAATAACCCAGCCCCATGGTTCATACAGTTTGACATACGATATTTTGGTAACCGGCTTACTTTCACCCGGCTTGGGCCAGAGATAGTGGACAAACCCTCCCCCCTTTTCCTTACATACCTTGACAAATTCCATAAACAACAGAGTACCGTCGGGGTCTTTAATGCTGCTCAGATCCTTGCCATTAAGTTCCGGCTTATAGGGATGCATTACCATGCGCGGCTGCAGGTCATTAACCCAGATGTACTCCTTTTCTTCATAGCGAAGATTTCCCAAGCGTTGTGCCGCCTGTTTCTTTCCCTCTTCGAGGGTCAACGTTCCGCTTTTTACCTGTCCATCTATTTCCGCCAGCAGTCCCCATGTCATTTCCACAACATGCCGGGTCGCGGTCTCTTTTTCCTTGAGGAGACTTTTTTCAAAGAGCGGCAGCAGATAGACAATAACCCACACGGTCATACAAACAGCCATTACCGCTGGAGCTACAAGGATTTTATTCCGAATTTTCCAATCTCTCAAAGGGGTCATATTTTTATCCTTTTCTTATGTAAGTACACTTCACGCCCTCACATCGTCTTCAGATCATTTCCCGGCGGAACGGACATTAAATGCCTGGACAAGATTCAATTCTTCGAGCAACTGATACAGTCGAGGGTCACCAACAACCAGCGAAACCGGGATCTTATCAACATTAACCAGCTTCATAAGAAAGCCGATTACTGTCGAGGTCATTGAAAACGAGTCCTGAATTTTCAAGAGCATGTTCCTGGCACCATTTTGCTGCAGGAGTTGCATCGCCTTTTTTATATCCTGACTATCCTCAACAGACTTGATGTTGCCGGTAATAACCAGCTCGTTGCTGCCACGGGTTTCAATCTGCATACTCATCTCCTTCTGGTAACGTTTTCAGAATAATCAGGCACCCACCGGGCCTGCCGATAAAGAGGGAATCGTTGAACTGGCTAAGCATCCGTAAACCATGTCCATATTCGGGGGTTATGTTCCATTCACTTTTCAGCGCATCAAGCGGCAGGCCAATGCCCGTATCGCTGACTTCCATGAGAAGTAACGGATTTTCCGAACCTCTCCACAGCGTCGCAGAGAGCATAATGGCGGCTCCAGGTAATGGAGTTTTTTTCCCAAGGCTGTCATCATATTCGCCTGAAAGCAGCAAGCGGGATTTTTCTTCCCGATCAATGCCCAGACAACCATGCTCAAGAGCATTGCGTAATGCTTCCGTAAGAGTGCTCTCCAGCTCGCCACGTATACCAGTATCCAGAACAACCTCTGACGCCAGGGCAGCCAAGAACTCTTGAATAATGGCCCTCAAACCGGCCGGGGAGAGGTCCGGCTCTCCTTTCCAACTCCAGTCGGTGCCGAGGTCCAATCGCCGCAAGTGCATCAGCGTAAGATCATCCAGTGAACTCTTCTCGGTCTTTTTTCTGAAGCGGCGCAGTAGTTCCGTAAGCGTCGGCGATTTACGGAAATCTGCCCCAAGCTCCTCGCGGTATGAGCCGTCACCGCGCTCCAGTGAAGCATCCGTAATACCATCAGTCATAATCAGCACGTCAGCAACTCCTGACAGCGAGATTGTACTTATGTTTGTCTCACCAGGATAAATGCCAATGGGAGGATTTTCTCCGCGCACGATCTGGACAGAGCCGTCAAATTTCCGTATCAGCAATGGCGGCAATGCGAAGAGGGCGACATCAATCTCCTCTTTCAGCAGATCCACCAGGAAAAACCCGCAGGAAAGGACCTCTTCAGTTAATAACATACTGGTAAGGTACTCTTTGAAGCGATTGAGGAATATTCTGAGAGTAAAGGCTCCCCACAAATGCAGATTTTCAACCTGATAATTAAAAAATGAAGTTGCAAGCATTGCGGTCAGTGATGCCGACATTCCAGAACCCATGGCATCAACAACAAAGATGAGCTGACGACCATCAAACAGATTGCGTACGGAGTACCCATCACCACACATAATGTCATGAGGGGAGTAGGCGACATTGATCCCCCAGCGCACGCCTTCGAACCCCTCCAGAATATGATTACGCAGATCATGGCGTACGACATGCCGTTCTTTTTGCCTGGCAGATTCCTGCTGCATGGAATTGTAGGAATCCCGATAGCGCAACAACTCCACTTCCTGCAGGCGATGTTGTACTGCAAGCCGCTCATTGATGATTTCTCGGGAAATACCGCTCAGCGTACGGATTATTAGATTAAAATCGAACGGCTTTGGGACAAATCGCTCAACACCACAGTTTATTGCCTCCAGAAGAATGGCATTATCAATGGAACTGGTCATAAGCAGCACAGGAGTTTTTGCACCCGTTGCGCGGATGCCGCGCAGCAGATCCAATCCGGAGAGACCTGGCATAATCTGGTCTGTGAGCACAATATCCGGTGCCTGTTCGTTAAAGATCCTGAGTCCGTCGTTACCGTCAACCGCTGTAATGACTCGACCAAAGAGGCCCTCAAGCTGCATGGAGAGCATCTCCCTGCTCATCAGTTCATCTTCTACTATGAGCAGAGTGAGAGACTGAGTGTCTCCCGGTCCAGCCGGGCGTACTTCCGTATCCATAGTGTGCGTCATAGGCATCCAGTGGCGGGGAGAGGTATCATGTTCATAGGGGAGACCATGCGCGCAACGTCTTCACTCGCTCAACCGTCGGCGGATGCGAGAAGTAAAACCCTGCATAGAATGGATGTGGAAATAGATTGGAAAGATTCTCCGCCGACATTTTAACGAGGGCTGACGCAAGATCCTCCGGCCTGCCGGTGAGGTCGGCCGCATATCTGTCCGCTTCCCGTTCGTGGCAGCGCGAACGCCAGGCAGATAACGGCCCGAGCGGGAACAGGGCGAGTGAAGCAATAAACCCGAGTACCACCATTTTTGACGGCAGGGATATACTGTCCGGTAATCCCAATAACCCGGGCAGTCCCTGCCAACCCAGCAGTTTGAAGCTGAGCCATGATCCCGCCAGCGCCATGATTTCGGCCCACACCAGGCGTTTCCAGATGTGCCCCTTTTTCCAGTGGCCAATTTCATGGGCCAACACGGCAACAATCTCACTGTGACTCATCTGTTTGATCAGCGTGTCGTACAGCACGATACGTTTAACCCTGCCAATGCCGGTAAAATAAGCATTAGAGTGCCTGCTTCGTTTTGACGCGTCCATCTGCTGTACCGTTCCAACCTTTAAACCGGCTTTTTCCATCATGGCTCGAATGTCATTCTCAAGACCTTCTTCCGTTACCGGTTCATACTTGTTAAAGAGCGGTTCTATCACATAAGGAGAGATGAACATCATGAACAAACTGAATAGCGCCATGAATCCCCACACCCAGAGCCACCACTGCTGTGGACTCCAGCTGATCAGCCAGAAGATGACCGCCACCAGAAAAACCAATACCAGCGCACCTATTGCCTGAGACTTGAGTAAATCAGTTATCCAGATTCGCAGAGTCGTCGTATTAAAGCCATAGCGGGCCTCAATACTGAAGGTAGAATACAAGTCAAATGGTACACCGAGCAGGGTTGATACCCAAGTCAGCAGCAGAAAGAAACAGACCGCCGAAAGTACTGGCGATGTGTGTGTTGCCGTTATGTAGCGGTCATACACGGTGATAAGGCCACCGAACAGGAATATCAGCAGCAGAGCGTTATCAAACAATGAATCCCACAATCCAAGACGGCTTGAATCAAAGGTGTAGGATGAACTGATGCGTAGTTTTTCCTCGTCAATTGCACCTTCAAAACCATCAGGTATCCTGCTGCCGTGAAGTTTGAGATGGCGCAGATTTATATAGCGCAACCAGTAGGTGAAAGCAGTAATTATGGCAAAAAAGCCGAACAGCAAGAGTTTCATCAAAAAGTTGTCCCTGGTTTATCAATGTGGTAAATGCTGCTGGCTTACGCTACCCGGCTCACTTCAGATCAGCTTGATTACTTCCTTGACACACTTGTCAATTCCGTCAGCCACTTCGGATATGCGCGTGGCCAACATATAGGCCGGAGACGTAACCAGTTTGTTTTTTTCATCAATCACAAAATCGGTCACCGGACAGATCTGATGATGTGCTCCGGTCTTCTCAATCTCTGCAGCAGTTCCGGCATCAGTGCCAATCGTCACGACCGGTGAATACTCCCTACCCATCACGGCAGCAAGAACAACGGGAGCAATGCAGACCGCTCCAATCGGCTTTCCGGCAGTTGCCATCTCACGCACCAATCGGGTTACTTCGGCATTCACTGATGCAGCGGCACCTTTTACGGCAAAATTGCAGAGATTTTTCGCAGCGCCAAATCCGCCCGGCAGAATAACAGCATCAAGGTCGGAGGCCGTGACCTCCGCAATGTTGCGGATACTACCGCGGGCAATACGCGCTGCCTCCACCAGTACATTACGTTTTTCTCCGGTTTCAAGAGACGTCAGATGATCTATGACCGTAAGTTCGACCGCAGGGGCCATGCAGACCGCTTCGCATCCGGCACGGTCAATCGCAAGCAGGACACACACCGCTTCATGAATCTCACTGCCGTCATAAACTCCGCACCCTGACAGAACTACTCCAATTTTCTTCATATAACTGTCCTCCCGTTCATTCGATACGGCACCGCGTCTGGTAATTGTGCCACAATTTCAACTGTAGGCAAGTCGAAAATATTCAACGCGCATTCCTACTGGAATTTTAGCGACACATCGCTGGTATCCGCAAAAATTACCTGCATATCGGTATGATATATTCATTAGTCTGCTGCATGTAATGTGTATTCGATACTTACAAAATAAACCGTACCGAACAGATGCAGCTTTTTTTTGTGCCTAAAGCAGTAGTAGTATGCTTTTATATACCACTCACGTGAATCATATTATTCCCAGGAGGATATAGTTTATTATGGCTGATCAAATAGTTAGGGCCCTGTGCCTGTCGGGTGGAATAAGGGTTATTGCCTGCAGTACCGGTCTGCTGTCACGAGAAATATGCCTTCTTCAACAGACTTCAGCAACTGCAAGCATTGCACTTGCCCGAGGGTTGGCAGGTGGAGCTTTGATGGGTGCCCTTCTCAAGGGGAACCAGCGTATCGCACTCAAATTTGAGGGGAATGGTCCACTTCGCAAGATGATTATCGAGGCAGACAGCGACGGAGCGGTACGAGGCTGTGTCGGAAACCCTCTTGCTGACCTTGCGGTGACCGATGGAAAATGGAATGTTGCAGGATTGGTAGGCAAAGCGGGGTTTCTGACCGTATCGAAGGACCTTGGCGTAGGCGGCCAGCCGTATCAGGGTGTTGTACAGCTTGTCAGCAGTGAAATTGGCGAAGATCTTGCCTATTACCTTACTGACTCCGAACAGACTCCTTCCGCAGTCGGATTGGGCGCAACCCTTTCTGGTGACGGGTTAATTTCTGCCTGCGGCGGGTTTCTGGTTCAGGTCCTGCCTAAAGCGGATGATTCGGAACTGGACCAGATCATGGCACGTATTGAAGATCTTCCCTCCTTGACCGCTCTGCTCAAAGAGGGTGGGGCTGAACGTATCGTACGGGAACTTTTTGGCGACATTCCCTATACGGTTCTTGAATCACATGACATCTTTTTCCGTTGCGGATGTAGTCGGGAAAAAGTCGAGCGGGCTCTTCTCACGTTAGGAGGTACTGAACTGCAGGACATGAACTCGAAAGATGGCGGTGCAGAGGTTACCTGTGAATTCTGCCGCAAAACATACCGCCTGGAAAGTACGGATCTGGACGCCCTGATTGCTCTGGCTTCTGATCAGGCAGGTTGTTGACGTGCCAACCGTACTGGTGACTATTGCTTACGATGGAACAAACTATTCCGGCTGGCAGGTACAGCCAAATGGTCTGGCCGTTCAGCAGGTTGTTGAAGATGCCCTGGAACAATTACTGAAAGAGCGGGTTCAGGTCCGTTCTTCCGGAAGAACCGATGCCGGCGTCCATGCCCGGTCTATGCCGGCAGCCTTCAGTACGAGTCGGAACCTCCCGCTGAAAGCGTTTGTCGAAGGAGCAAACCGTTTTCTTCCTGCTGATGTTGCCATCCAGAGTGCCCGTATTGTAGCGGATGGATTCAAGCCGATTACTATGGCACTCGCAAAACAGTATCGCTATACCATCATAAACTCTTCTGTCCGATCTCCACTTGACCGACTCTATAGTTGGCAGGTTCGGGAACCACTTGATATTACAGCAATGCAGGTGGCCGCCGGTCGTTTTGTCGGCACCCATGATTTTTCTGCATTCCGTGCGTCCAACTGTGTGGCTAAAACAACAGTCAGACGGATAGATTCGGTACAGATCACCAGCCTTGACTCCCGTATTATTATTGATGTTATAGGCGGCGGCTTTCTGAAAAATATGGTGCGCGTGATGGTCGGTACACTTGTGGACATCGGAAAGGGGCGCTTTTCGCCATCTGATATCGACAGGCTGCTGCTTGAGGGAGATAGAAAGGAGGCCGGGACTACTGCCCCGGCCTGCGGATTATGTCTGATAGAGGTAGTATATCCCGAAAAATTTACTTCTCTGCCAGTAACCGCTTGATCGACTGTTCCACCGAACGTGCCATTTCAGCCGTGTAGCCGCGGTACACTTCTGCAATTTTACCTTTTTTGTCGATCAGGTACATAACCGGCACCGACCGGACACCAAAATCGACGGTCAGTGCATCTCCCGCCATCGCCAACGGATAGGTAACCCGGAATTCCTCAGTGAATGCTTTGACCACCCGCTCTCCATCTTCATCAACACTCACACCGAGAATCTGGAGACCCTGCTTACCATATTTACGATTCATTTCAACCAGATGGGGGATTGATTGCCGGCATGGCTGGCACCAGGTGGCAAAAAAATCCAACACCAGCACATGACCATGGTAATTTTCCTGGGTTATGGATTGTCCTGTTGTGGAGATTACTCTGAAGTTGGGTAACGGTTGGCCTGTGCGGGGAGCCGCATCACCCTGCCCGGGTGAGGACAGGAATGATGCGACCAGTATTACCAGCAGGGTTCTGATGAAAGACGAAATGGGACTCATTACCCCTGGAGCGCTTTGGCAATGAGTGCGTCGATCTGGGATTTTGGTACAGCCCCGACAACCTGCTCGAGGACGGCACCATCTTTGAACAGAATAATCGTTGGAATACCACGAACGCCATATTTGCTGGGAGTCGCCTGGTTTTCGTCAACATTTACCTTGCCGACTTTGACTTTTCCGACATATTCATCTGCAATTGTATCGATAAGTGGAGCGATCGCTTTGCACGGCGCACACCACGTAGCCCAAAAATCAACAAGAACCGGAATGGTTGACTGCAGCACCTCCCGATCAAAATTTGCATCAGTAAATGCGATTACATTTTCACTGGCCATATTGTAGTTCTCCTTTTGAGTACATAAGTTGCTGTTTCAGGATGATATACGAGACACTGAAAAAATCAAGAGCAAACTCTTACGTACATACATATAGTGATTTGCATATCGTTGAAATGAATACGCAGCAGGAGTATGATCGCGCCCCCGGAGGAACCACATGAAAACACTGGCTCTGAATATACGGATGCAGGGCAGACAGGTAGTGGTTATCGGCGGCGGAACAGTTGCATTGCGCAAACTTCGCACGCTGCTGAGAGCTGGAGCAGCTGTTACGCTCATATCAAAGACAATCTGTCCGGAAATAGCAGCTCTTGCTGATTCCGGTGCCATTGTCCTGCTGACCGGCGGATATGCCGCGCCATACCTGGATGACGCCTTCCTGGTGATTGCTGCTACGGATGATGCCGCCGTAAACGCCCAGATCAGCGAAGATGCCCACAACCGAGGGATTCTCATCGCAGTCGCCGATAATCCGGCAGCCGGAAATTGTATTTTTCCGGCAACTCTCCAGCGCGGCGATCTTGAAATCGCTGTTTCAACTGGCGGACGCTGTCCGACATTTGCAGTTGATGTGCGCGACTCTATTTCCGCACACATCGGGCATGAATATGGCGATATCCTCAATAGCCTGGCCGTTGAACGAGAAAAGCTGTTGACGAATGGGAGTTCAAGCACATACAATACGCAGGTTTTACGCTCGCTTGCCACGCGTTTGCTTACCGAACTCACTGAACGCAAGGAATCTTTGCCATGACACACCTGTTTTTCTTTCTGACCGTTGCATTATATGGCTGCGCAACCACCGCATATCTTTTCTGCCTTGTGCGTACTGTACCATTTTTGACACGCTGGGCGGGGCGCCTTCTGGCTGCCGGTTTTACCGCTCACCTGCTGTCAACAATTCACCTTGCTGTCAAGATGCATTACCTGCCGCTGACAAACATGCAGGAATCGCTATCGTTTTTCAGTCTATCCATAGTCGGTGCCTTTATATTTTTTGAGCGAAGATACAAAGTAACAATGCTCGGTTCTTTCGTCGTCCCGGTCGCACTCATGATGCTGGTCGCCTCAAGTTCGTTGCATGCAGAGATGCGTCTCCTCCCACCTCTGCTGCAGAGTAACTGGTTCTGGTTTCATGCTCTGCTGGCATTTGCCAGTTATGCCTGCTTTACTATTGCCGCAGGCGTCGCGGTTATGTATCTGATCCAACGGTATTTCCTGAAAACAAAGCATTTTGGAGCACTTTTCCAAAAGCTTCCATCACTCGATACGATGGACGAGATCAGCTATCGCTGTCTTGCCGTTGGTTTCCCCCTGCTGACGGTTGCCATAATTTCCGGCGCCATCTGGTCGGAGCAGGCAATGGGCAGTTACTGGGTGTGGGATCGCAAACAGACCTGGTCGCTGATTATATGGTTCATCTATGCCGCACTCCTGCATGGGCGCCTTACCATCGGCTGGCGCGGTAAGCGTGCTGCAATCCTTTCGATAGTCGGCTTCATTGTTGTCCTGTTTACGTTTTTGAGTATGAAGCACAGCATTACCTGGTAGCCTTGCTCCCAGTATTTTTATCTCCCTGGACCGTTCTCGATTATGAATATCATTGTTGTTGGACTCTCTCACAAAACGGCTACAGTGCAAATCCGTGAAAAGGTGGCTTTTTCACCCAATCAGATTGAAAAACCACTGGGTGAATTGGTCAACCTTGAGGGCATTATAGAGGGAGTGATTATCTCCACCTGCAACCGGGTGGAGATTTATGCCACAACCCGAGATATTGCCGGCGGTATCGCCCGGATAAAGCGGTTTATGGCCGACTATCACCATCTGGACGTTGAAACTCTCGAACCCCACCTCTACAGCTACCATGCTGAAGCCGCCATACGCCACGTATTCAGGGTTGCATCCAGCCTGGATTCGATGATTGTCGGTGAACCGCAAATTTTGGGACAGATTAAGACGTCCTACGGCTATGCCGCTGAATTCAAATCCTCAGGAATTATTCTTAATAGATTTCTTCATAAGGCCTTTTCTGTAGCCAAACGGGTACGCACCGAAACAAAGATTGCATCTTCTGCCGTTTCCGTTGCTTTTGCAGCCGTGGAGCTGGCTAAAAAAATTCTCGGGGACCTTTCCGCTAAGACCGTCATGCTCATCGGTGCCGGCGAAATGTGCGAACTTGCGGCCAAACATTTTCTGAACAGCGGAGCGAAGGGTGTCATGGTAACCAATCGTACCTTCGAACGGGCAGAACGTTTGGCGGAAGAGTTTGGTGGTGAAGCGGTCCCGTTTGAGTCATTCCTTGATCATCTCCATCGCGCCGATATTGTCCTGTCATCCACCGGGGCCCCCCATTGCATCATCGGGCCAAAAGATGCTGAAGAAGTGATTAAACGGCGCAGATCAAAACCGATTTTTTTCATCGACATCGCCGTACCGCGTGATATCGACCCCAAAGTTGATAAAGTCGAAAACGCCTACCTCTTCACCGTTGATCACTTGCAGGAAATCGTGCAGGCCAACCTTGCCCAGCGTTCCCTTGAGGCAGAAAAAGCCGAGGAAATTATTGAACAGGAGATAGGCCAGTTTCATAAATGGCTTTCGACACTTGAAGTAACCCCTACTATAGTCGCTCTGCGTAATCGTTTTGACGAGATTCGCCGAACGGAACTTGATAAGACTATTTCCGCATGGAAGGATCTTCCCCCTGATGCCGGAAAACGGCTTGATGCTCTCACGCTTGCCATGATGAACAAGCTGCTGCACGCTCCCACGTCTGCACTCAAACAGGCCGGCCAGGGAGGGCGGGTTGACCTGTACGTCGACGCCCTGCGTCAGCTCTTTGAACTGGAAGCGCTGCAGCGGGATGACGAAGAGCTGGAGTTGGAAGAGTAGTGCGCCTGCCGCCTTTGGAGGCAGGGACTCTGATAAAGCGCTACAAACGTTTTCTGGCGGATGTGCTGTTGGAAGATGGTACTGCGGTTACCGCTCACTGCCCGAACACAGGCAGCATGAGTGGATGCGCAACCCCGGGAAGCCGTGTACTGCTTTCCCGCAGCCTTTCTCCCGGGAGGAAGTATCCCCTTGGATGGGAGCTTGTGGAAGCTGAAGGGCTCTGGGTCGGTATTAATACAGCTCTCCCCAACCGTCTGGTTCGTGAGGCCATTGAAGATGGAACCGTTGCGGAACTGCAGGGATATACGTCTATCCGTCCCGAGATCCCCTATGGTGAGCACAGCCGAATTGATCTACTGCTGGATGGTCCGTCAGGGCAATGTTTCGTGGAAATTAAAAATGTTACGTTGGTTGAGAATGGCAGGGCACTTTTCCCGGATGCGGTTTCAACCAGAGGGCAAAAACATCTGCAGGAACTAATGAAGGTTGTGCGCACCGGTCATAGGGGCGTAATATTTTTCACCGTCCAGCGTGGTGACAGCACCTCCGTTTCACCTGCTGATTTGATTGATCAGGAATACGGACGCCTGCTGCGTTTGGCGCTGGAGAACGGAGTAGAGGCGTTGGCCTACCAGGCGCTGGTAACTCCAACCGAAGTCAGACTTACGAAGCGGTTACCGGTAATTGTCTAGCACGTTAGAAGGTAAATACATATACGCGGAGAAGAATATGCCCCCCAAACAGTTACGAATTGGAACACGCGCCAGTCAACTGGCCCTCTGGCAGGCCAACTGGGTAAAGTCTGAACTTGAGAAGCGATATCCCGGCATGGAAGTCACTTTAACCAAAATCAAGACAATCGGCGATAAAATCCTTGATGTTCCACTGGCACAGGTTGGCGGAAAGGGTCTGTTCGTCAAGGAGATTGAAGAGGCCATGTTGCGGGGTGAGATTGATATCGCCGTACACAGCATGAAAGATGTTCCGACTGATTTCCCGGAAGGACTGGGACTGCATTGCATAACTGAGCGCGAAGACCCACGTGACGCCGTCATTTCTCGCAACGTAAAATTTGCTGATCTGCCTCAGGGAGCCCGTATCGGTACCAGCGCTCTTCGCAGACAGGCACAACTCCTTAAAGTTCGCCCCGACCTGCAGATGTGTATTATTCGCGGCAATGTAGAAACCCGTATTAGAAAGCTCACGGAAGATAATCTGGACGCCGTCATACTCGCTGCCGCCGGTCTTAAGCGGCTCGGCTTCACTGACTGCGTTGGAGAATACCTTGATGTTGACCTCTCAATACCGGCTATCGGGCAGGGTGCTTTAGGCATTGAATGCCGTCTGGCCGATCCGGTCATAACCGAAACAATCGACTTTTTCAATCACCCTGATACCAGTTATGCTGTACGTGCAGAACGTGCCCTGCTGAAACGGTGCGAGGGAGGGTGTCAGGTGCCGATTGCAGCCCACGGCACCGTCAATGACGGTCAATTACGTCTGGTCGGCTTTATCGCGGCTGTTGATGGCTCGCGCTCCGTACGCGGTGAAATCAGCGGTCCGGTTGCAGAATGCCAGCAACTGGGTATCCGCCTTGCGGATCAACTGCTGGCGGAAGGTGGCAAAGCCATTCTGGAGGAAGTATACGAAAGGTCAATCGGTGAGTAACGGAATCGTATATCTGGTGGGCGCCGGTCCTGGCGACCCGGCCCTGATTACGTTGCGTGGCGTGGAATGCTTAAAGCACGCCGATGTCATCGTTTACGACTATCTTGCCAACGAGCTGCTGTTATGCCACGCCCCTGAAACCGCCGAGCGCATCTATGCCGGAAAAATCGGCGGGCGGCACAACCAGGGTCAGGACGAGATCAATAGTTTACTGGTTGCAAAAGCGGGGGAGGGAAAAGTCGTAGTGCGCCTGAAAGGTGGCGACCCTTTCGTGTTTGGCCGTGGCGGAGAAGAGTGCGAGGCCCTGCGCGACGCAGGGATCCCGTTTGAGGTTGTACCGGGAGTTACCGCTGCCGTTGGAGCCTCTGCCTACGCCGGTATCCCGCTCACCCATCGTGAAATAACCGCCTCGGTAGCATTTGTTACTGGCCAGGAAGGTAAGGACAAGGACGAATCAAGCATCGACTGGGACCGACTTTCACTAGGCAGCGGCACCGTCGTGTTTTACATGGGGGTAACGACTCTTCGTCGCAACATGCTGCGCCTGCTGGAACATGGCAGATCACCCGATACGCCGGTAGCCCTGGTCCGCTGGGCAACAACTCCGTGCCAGCAAGTACTTGTCGGCACATTAAGCAACATTGCCGATCGCGCAGAGGAAAGCGGTTTCAAACCGCCGGCGGTCACAATTGTTGGTGAAGTTGTGGCGTTGCGGGAGAAACTGCAGTGGTTTGACAGACGTCCTCTCTGCGGAAGAAAGATAGTTGTCACCCGTGCAGCCGAACAGGCCGGTGAATTTTCCGCAAAGTTGACGGCGCGCGGTGCAACCGTACTGGAATGTCCCACTATCCGTCTAGTAGAGCCGGAGAGCTGGCAATTGCTGGATCTTGCTATTCGTGAATTACACAGTTATGACTGGCTGGTGCTGACGTCAGTAAACGCTGTCCGATATTTTTTCCAGAGGATGCATGCTCTCGGCGTCGATGCCAGGGCGTTGGCGGGCTGCAGGGTCTGCGCTGTCGGACCTAAAACTGCTGACGAAGTACAATTGTTCGGTATCAGGCCGGATCTGGTGCCGTCAGATTATAAAGCGGAGGGCGTTGTCAGCGAATTCTCCCGTTTGGATATGCTCAACAATCGGATTCTTTTTCCACGCGCCGACAAGGCACGTGATGTAATCCCGCGGGATTTGAAAAAAATGGGAGCACACGTGGACAGCCCGGTGGCATACCGGAACATTTTCCCGGAGCGGCTTCCACCTGAAACCTTATTTGCACTTGAAAAGCGGTCAGTAGACTGCATTACATTCACGTCCTCATCAACGGTTCAAAACCTTGCTGCGATGCTTGGAGAAGAATTAATGCTTGATATGTTGAAGGGAGTGGCTGTCGCCTCAATCGGACCGATCACGTCTAAAAGCTGCCGGGAACTGGGACTGAAGGTAGACATAGAACCTCAATCATATACTCTGGACGCTCTTGCTGAGGCGCTGGAAGCGCATTTCTGCTGAGTTATCTTTGATATAAACGCAAAAAAGGCCCCGCAATCGCAGGGCCTTTTTTGCGTTTAAAGACTGCTATCTACCGTTAAACCAGTTCCAACGCGCTGAAGAAATATGGAATTTCAAACGCTGCAGTTTCAGGAGCGTCAGATCCGTGGGAAGAGTTCTCTTCGATATTAACAGCAAAATCCTTGCGGATTGTTCCCGGCTCAGCATTCGCCGGATTCGTTGCACCCATGAGGGTACGCCAGTCGGCAATAGCATTTTCTTTTTCAAGGCAGAGTACAATTACCGGGCTACGGGACATAAAGGCACACAGGTCATTGAAAAAAGGGCGTTCGCTGTGAACACAGTAGAAGCCTTCTGCCTGTTTTCTCGTCAGCTGAATCTTTTTCATTCCCGCAATGGTAAAGCCATTTTCTTCGATTCTTGCCAGAATTTGGCCAGCCAGTTTACGCTCAACTGCATCCGGCTTGATGATAGCGAATGTACGTTCCATGTTGTTTCCTCCAAAAGATATCTGAAAATTGAACACACCTGATATCATCTGGGTGACTATTTTGTCAAGTTTATAGCACCTTTTCGCAGCATCGTACTTTTTTGTTCTTGCAATATAAAAACGAAGTATGTTATGAAGACAGCTCACTTGCCCGGGTGGTGGAATTGGTAGACACGCAAGATTCAGGTTCTTGTGCTCGCAAGGGTGTGCTAGTTCGAGTCTAGTCCCGGGCACCATCAGAAGAATAAAGGCTTTACGAGTTTTCGTAGGGCCTTTTTTCTTGTCTTTTCTCCCTCTCTAAAACAGATTTAGTGCAAATTTAGTGCAGTCATTTTCAGTCGACCATAAATAAACCCCTTGCAACAGATTAAGATCATTGAAAACTGAGGTACCCGTGGTTAGTGTGACTGCCTAATGGGCAAATCAAGCAATGTCCATCTAATGTAGGGTCTGTTGGCTCCCATTCTTATTTATTCTTATTATTTATGACATCCTATTGCGATAGAAGTCGCTGTTGGAGAAATGCAACCATTTTAGAGTATTTGACTACAGCTTCATCAAATTGATTTGACTCAATATCAGCAATACACTGACAAATCTTCTCCCAAGTGTTTTCTAAGTCATCTTTATTAATTAAGCGAGCTGCAATTGAAGGGGCTACGTCGTAATAGTTTTTTACTAAAGTAGACCCTTGTTCCGTGGAGAGTAAGTGTTCATCTCTAAATCGACGAAGAGTCTGTAGTTCATAGCAATCATCTGGAAGTCCTCTATAATTACAGACTGTTGTAGTAATAAAGCACCAAAAAGCCTTGTACATATCACCACAATATGGACATATTGAGTAATCGGGACTCCCATATTTGAGTACTACCCGTGGCACCATAGCTCTATTGCATTTTGAACATGTTACTCGACTGTCAACATACGTATTTCTCGATTGAACTTCTTTTTTTTGGATAATTGTCACCGAAGTTGCTATTGGCCCTTTCTTACCCTTTCCAATATCATAACTTACGACATCACCATTTCCTGGTAGAGTAGCCCCTTTGATTCCTTGGACATTGAAGTAAAGATCATTACCATCACTATCAACAATAAATCCAAACCCCTTTTCTTGCGAAAACCATTTAACTGTACCTTGCATCAATCCTCCCAAAAAAGTCTATAGTCATTTGTTTAACGAGAGAGAGCGCCGTGTCGTCGTAACCGTATCGCACGATCGCCTGGTGCTTTGTTGTGTTCAATTCGCGTTTAACCCGAAGTCCTTTAACTTCAAGACGTTTTTTCAGTGGGTTTCTCTTCCTCTTACATACTCATCCGATGCATGAGAATCTGCAATTTCTAGAATTGAATAAACGGACAAAAAAAATGCACTTATCATGCTGCATCTTTGAATATGTATATGTCTGTTGGCTTAAATTCTAATCGTTCTCTGACTTATTTTTCCGCTCTTTGTTGGCTCGTAAAAAATCGCCCGCAGCTCTGAGTGTATCAGGGGGCAGTTCAAATATTTTGTGAAGGATTGTTTTTGATATGGTCTCTGGTTTTAAATCTTTGAAGGCAGATGTATATTCAGAATTCCACTCGAAGGCGTCAATAAGCTTATCAATGTTTACATTTCCGTTCTGGGTATACACGTAGAGCCTTCCAAATCTTAATGCATGTCTGCGATTGTAAAGCACCATTGCCTCATGAAGAAGAGATTTTGCCAGCCCCATCAACATAACATCAGCTCCAAGTATTAAGGCGCTAATAGTTGTAGTCTTAACCAACTTCAATGTGAAAGTGTAGTTGTCGTACTTAGAATGGTCTGGATGGAAAAAATCGACATAGCCAAGATAGACTGCTGTAAGAATAAGAACAATAGTGCCTAATCCCCCTGTCACCAACCCCCAAAAAACCATTCCCTCTGCCCTCTGGCTTAAGGCTAGTTGAGCTTTCTCCACAAACACATCAGTTGCTGCCATTGCAACTGTGTTTGAGTTTGGAAAACGCGCTCTCAACGCTTCTAATAAAAGCTTACGTCTCGATTCAACCTCTTTTTCAAGAAATTCCCAGTTTTTCGGATTAGGCTTCATCAGTCCATTCTCCTTCTTTTGTCGTTCAACGGGCATGGCTTTGACCTGCCAGCTTTTAGGGCAGGTCGTAAGCCTTGTTGGATATTATTCTCTTCGTTGTTGCCTAATATGCTGAAGGAAATTTTGCGTAACGGCATCAGCAGGTGTCAGATGCCAGACAGAGTCATCTAGTGAAAGCAACTCCGGAAATTGCCCGGAATAAAGCGCATTCCGAATAAGTTCTTTAGTTGTCGGGTCAAGCCGGAATGGGGCACTGCCAGGTTCTAGGTTCTTTGCTTGACATACCAGTTTTGTATAATCCTCGTCTACTACACCGTGAGGTATGACATAATGTGCACGCATCCAACTCACATCACCATTTTTTCGTGGATAGCCATCGTTATTACAATGCCAGCATAAAATCCAATCTCCCTGTTCAATGGGATCCTCCTCCAGAAACTGAAGCTGTTCAGAAAAATAATCATCAGGCGACACACCTTTTGATTCAGGAACTATGGTGTCAATAGCTTCGGAATTGTAAACCAAGTCGTCTGGCTGATAAAAAGCAATATGGATTGTATCCAATACACTTTCATAATCCATTAGGCTCGGTTCCTCAGTATCATCTATTGTAACTCCGTGCCAGACAGCGGTATTCCACTGTTTTGTTAGCATTCGGAGCCTGGCTTTTTTTGCTTCAAGGTTTGGGTAGAGGTTGAGCGCCTGTTTCTTGTATTCTTCGAATGTATTCTCAAGCTGCGCAATTGAAGCAGATTTTTCTAAAAACACAGCCATTTCCATTAAATGGTTATCGCCCATACCATTGTCAGATAGATTGCAGCTACCTATGAGTGCGGTGTCTTTACCAATGTAGGCTTTAGAGTGGAGTTGATCTAGGAAATATACTTTTTCATCTCCTATCACTTTCATTATTTCCTCAATGGCCTTTGGGTTTGATCCAAAAGTTGGTGAGACCACAATCTCTTGTAGTTGCTCCGTGGGAATGAATTTTTTCCACCCCTTTCCAATAAAGGCAACTGCAATTTTTGATGGGGCTACTTGATATAACATCTCCCGAATTTGCTGGGCTGTTACTAAGAGTTTCATGCCATTCCTCCATAAGTTCAACTTGTTATTGATCAGATATGGCCATCATCCTGGTTTGGATGTTAGCCTGTAAATTAGTTGCAACCCCCTAAACTTATAAAAGTTTTCCAGATTTATTTCTCAAGTCATTTCTACCCGTAATGATTCCAGTACGCATGCGAGCAGCATCCTACCAGAGCTTGTTCGAGTGTCAATTAGAGAATTATTAAAATTGAAATAAATGGGAACCAAGTTTTCTTCTATAAATTAGCCAATAAATTTACCAATGCCAGCCTCTCGTCTATTGACGTTCATAATTTCAATTGATCATAAATGTGACCACTCAACGATTGGTTATTCTGGATGGAGTTGCACCAATTTGCACTAAATTTAGATTTTTGTGCACCATATATGCACCAAATAAGAGCATATAATTTATAACATACTTATTTATATTGGTATTATGTCATATATCACAAGATTATGTATCTTGTGTTGACAGTTGTGGTTGTTAGTTGTACTCTTTTACTGGCTGTTATCAAGTCTGGGAAAAGGGGGCGTTATGGCAAGCATAACCAAGTATGACGGCGTAAAGGGAGTCACCTACAAAGTGACAATCAGGATGAAGGGCTACCCTACGCAGTCTGCGACCTTCAAGCGCAAAACCGATGCAGACCGATGGGCAAAAGAAGTTGAAACAGCTATACACCACGGAAAGCACTTTGAAACAATCAAGGCCAAGAAACACACAGCAGAGGAACTAATTGATAAGTATATTAAAGAAGAACTCCCCAAAAAGCCAAAGACCGCAGCGGGGCAAAAACCACAACTAGAATGGTGGAAGAATGAAATAGGAATGCGCACGCTGGCTGATGTTACTCCAGACGTTATAGACGAATGCAAAACGAAGCTTCTACAGCAAAAAACATATAAGGGTACAGTGATGGCCGGCTCAACCGTCAACAGGTATCTGGCAGCATTGTCGCACGTTTTCACCAAGGCAGTTAAAACATGGCGCTGGATTGATAAGACACCTTTTGCACAGGTTGAGAAGGAAGCAGAACCAAAAGGCAGAGTGCGCTTTTTGTCTGATGATGAACGCAACAGACTGCTTGAAGTTTGTAAGGTTAGCCGCAACGCACATCTTTATCTAGTTGTGCTGTTGGCTATTTCTACTGGCGCAAGAAAAAACGAGATACTTAGCCTTGCTTGGGAAAATGTTTCTTTCGACCTGAAAAGGATCATTCTGGTTGATACCAAGAACGGCGACACAAGGGCTGTACCACTAACCGGTGAAGCATTTAAACTGCTCAAGGATCATTCTAAAATACGCCGGATCGATACCCCGCTTGTGTTTCCCCGTGCAGGTATAAAAGGCAAAGAGTCAATATCCGTTCGCACTGCATGGGATAATGCTGTTAAGACCGCAAATATCGAAAATTTCCACTTCCATGATCTGCGCCATTCATGCGCTTCATACTTGGCTATGAACGGTGCAAGTTTGCCGGAAATTGCCGCCGTACTTGGTCACCGAACAAATGACATGGTGAAGCGTTACGCGCATCTTTCAGAACAGCATACGCTGTCGGTTGTGGAGAGGATGAATCAAAAAATATTTGGTACGCAGGCTGAGTAAGACTAAAAGCACAGGCCCAAAAGTACATAGCGATTGTGGAGATATACAATAATGGCAACTAAGAGAAAAAACAGATGTCACCCAGACTATGAAGAAGTAAGGGTTACTTCACTTATTGCGCCCGTAGATGACTGGGAAGGTAAAGGTGAAAATTTCCTCCTGGGTGTTGACAATCACACACTTTGCGTCACTAGCGAGCACCGGTCAAAAGAGGATTACAATGAAAGCAAGAACTTCCTATATGTCATGGAAGCATTTTCACATCGAGTTGACAAATTTTCTGAGGGCGGGAAATTATCACCTGCTGATGTAACTGTCCCATACTGGATGGCCGAAGCGATCGCAAGTGGTTTTCGTCTTTATCTTACAAACCTTAATGATGGTTGTAGGCAAAATCTCACGCTTGACTGGTGTTACAATATAACTGCTGAAAAAAAGAATAATTATGACTGTTTTACCATTACTGCCGAAAAGGTTCTAACAGACGCATATGAGCTGCAATGGCTGTTCGGTATATCGCGGGAACAAGCTATTGAGATAGCATACACAGTTATTGAGCGTAGATATGAGGGGGAGGCTAATTTCGCTTGTATCGTTGACTCAATAATTGACATGGCAAAACGTACCTCAATAAACAATCTTCCATCCTTTAAAGAATGGCAGAAACAAAGTGACTGCACTGGAGTTGCTCCAAAAATTATGCAGGATGATTATATGGCGCTGCTAAAAACTTATGACAGCCCTTACGATGACAGCGGTGTATCTCTGTCAGAAAAACTTAAGGCCGCTTTGCCGAAATACCGAAAGGTGTAAATCAAAAGAAGGTTCATACACTCTCAACCACAACAAACAACTTTATTCTCTAACACAGTACAAGTGGCCACTTGGAACAACCAAACTGTGAAGGAGAATAGACCATGTCGTTTCTTACCGTAAAACAAACCTCCCAGAAGTTCCCTGCATTTACCGAAAACTCCCTTCGTTGGATCATCTTCAATTCAAAACAAAATGGCGCAACCGCGTTCATTCGTAAAGTTGGTCGTAAAGTGCTGATTGATGCTGATGGATTTATGAATTGGATTGACAGCCAGAAGGAAGCATAGCCATGACGCAGACATCGACACAGACGACAATCATCAGAGATAGAAACAAAATTGCCTACCTAATTGCTTGTGGCTTTCAATGTGATTTTGTCCCCCGAAACGATGGTGGACTTGATGCTGAATTTGCTAACAACCAGAAACTGGACTTAGCATGTATTGAATATGCCCTGAATCGGGCTGTACCGGTCCAGGCATTTATTGCTGCTTGCCGCTACATCTCCGACGCCATCTATTCTCATAGACAGCGTGACGGAGGTAGGTCATGACAGATTCATTGGAACAATTCGCCGAGGCTATGAGGAACGCCGGGCTAGATCCGGAAAGGCCGATTATTGATGACGGCATCCTTCATGCTCATGTCCGCGACAAACAAGACCGACCAGGTAAGAAAGACCTTTGGTATATCCTCTACGGTGACGGAATCCCGGCGGGAAAATTCGGCCATTGGTCACGTATGCCAGACGGGCAAAACTGGCAAGCCAAAGCAGATAACACCCTGACAACGGAAGAGCGTAGCCAGATCAAAGAACGAAGAGAGCAGGCACGGGCGGCGCGTGATAAGGCATTACAGGAAGTCCGGGCAGAGTGTTGCGGCAAGGCAAAAAGAATGCTGGCAGCGGCGCACGATGTAAAAGCAGACCATGCCTATCTTGTGTCTCACAGAATCAAACCTTTTGGCGCAAAGCAGTTGAAAAATATGCTGTTAATCCCTTTGTATAAGGAAAAGACCCTGACCGGTTTGCAGGTCATTATGCCGGATGGTTCAAAGAAATTTCTGACCGGTACCGAGAAAGCCGGATCGTACCTGGCAATCAAGGGTAAGGGTAATAAAGTTTATCTTGTCGAGGGATGGGCTGATGCCTGCAAAATCCATGAACTGACCGGCGCGACCGCTATCGTCTGTTTTGATTGTGGCAATTTGCTTGAAGTTGGCAAGGCTATTAGATCGGCGGGCGGTAACGACTATGACATGGTTTTTGTTGCTGACAATGATCGACTGTCCGCAAATAATCCGGGAGTGACCAAAGCAACAGCGGCGGCACTGGCAACAGGCGCACGGCTGGCAATACCTACTTTTTCCGGTGATGATGGAACAGATGTTTGTGACCTCTTCGGAATGTCAGGAAAACAAGCCGTCTTATCTTGTCTTGGAGCTGCTGTTCTGGTTGGCCCTATACAAGCACCTGTTCCTGATGCTGCAACAGCTACAGAGAACACCACCCCAGATATTACAGACCTGTTGACGGCAGCGGTCAACCGTCTGGCGAAACTCTCCCCCCTTCAATATGATAAAGTACGCAAAGACGAAGCAAAAGCACTAGGGGTACGTCCTGGGACGCTTGACGTTGAAATCAAGGCGACACGTAAAGTAGATGTTAAAGATTCGCCTTTTGAGGATGTTGATCCGTGGCACGAACCAGTTGACGGAGCAGCACTACTGACAACTATTGCAGCAACTATCAAGCGTTTCATTATCTGCGGGCAAGAGACAGCTCACGCCGTGGCATTATGGATTGCTATGACGTGGTTTATTGACGTAATTCAGGTTGCACCACTGGCGGTAATCACCGCACCTGAAAAGCGTTGTGGAAAATCTATGATGTTGTTCTTGATCGGGCGGCTTGTCCCGCGACCGCTTATGTCAAGTAGCATTTCACCAAGTGCACTATTCAGGTCAATAGATGCCTGGCAACCTACTTTATTGATTGATGAGGTTGACGCATGCATGAAAGACAATGAAGAGTTGCGGGGGCTGATTAACTGCGGTCACACCCGCGACAGCGCCTTTACTATCCGTTGTGTAGGAGATGACCACACCCCGAAGCGTTTTAACGTCTGGGGAGCAAAGGCGCTTTCTGGTATCGGCCATGTTGCCGACACGCTTATGGATCGGTCAATCATTCTTGAATTGCGGCGGAAACTCTCCCATGAATCCGTCGACCGTATCCGCCACGCTGAACCCGGTCTGTTTATCGAACTTTGTCAAAAGCTAGCACGATTCGCCGATGACAACTGCGAACGGGTAAGGCTGGCACGCCCTGACCTCCCCTCCAGCCTTAATGACCGTGCGCAAGACAACTGGGAGCCGTTACTTGCTATTGCAATGATTGCCGGGGGTGGATGGTACAAGACCGGCACGGCAACTGCGCTGAAACTTGCTGGGGGTGAAAGCCACTCATTGAGTATCGGCACTGAATTACTTGCAGATATACAGGAAATCTTTGAACACAAGAAAGTTGACCGTATCAGCACAGCGGAACTGATTAAAGAACTTATCGCCGATGATGAAAAGCCGTGGAACACATACAACAAAGGGTTTCAGATCAAACCCCGGCAGATTGCAGACAAGTTGAAGGGGTACGGAATCCACAGCAAGACAATCAGATTCGGTTTTGAAACTGCCAAGGGCTACGAAAAAGAACAGCTTGCCGAGGCGTTTTCTCGTTATATCCCAGTTACCCCCCTTCCAAGCGTAACAACGTCACAAACCGCACCAGAAGCGGCTTTACCTGTTACCAATAATCTGTCACGTTACTCTTGTGAATCTGAAAAGGAAACATGCAAACCCGCACCAATACAGGGTTGTGACGTTGTTACGGATAAAGCCCCCTTTTCAGCAAGTGAAGTTATTGACCTAACCGGAACTAATTTTGAGGTGATGTCATGAAATATTTTGTTGTTGAACCCCTTACTGTGGAAACGCAACAAGGGTGTGTCACCCTACCGGCTGGGAAAGTTTTAGAGCTGAATCGAAATCAAGCAGCAAAGATACTGCGCAAAATCGAAATGATACCACCAACGAACGGAGGCCGCGACCTTCCGCACCACTGTTTATTTTATGGCGGTTGGTGTTCTGAAAAGTTACACAGCAGCACTTATCCTTCTGGTTGTGTCCGTAATGCCTGCGATCACTACCACGCTTCACAGGATGCCACACAAACCATAAACGAGCAGCAAGGCAAACTTGCCCCCGCACCTTAGGAGACTACCACCATGATTGAATACGATAACATGACCGATGAACAGGCACAACAGCACCTTGATGAACTGCGAGCGCACCACCCTATCAACGGCGCATTGCAGGATCTGGCACCCTTCCTTATTCACGCGACGGAAAACAAAGGCAAAATTACACCACGAAATGTGCTGTACCTTGTTGAGGCAGCAGAACAGGTAGTTAATGTGCTTCTTCCAGAATGTCAAAAGCTGGCAGAGGAAAATGCTTTACTGCGTCAACGCAACAAGGAACTGATGTTTATTGCAGTGGTTGCAAAAGGTATCGAGGGCAACGCATGAAACGGAAAACCAGAACACAGCAAGCTGCTGATGCGCGATATGATCTTTATTATGAATCACACAGACCAAATCCAACACTCCTTTCAATGTATGAACGAGAAGCGGCAAGTTTGATGATACCTGAAGCACCGCCGGATATTCGGCAGGGTGAGGTGATGCACATCCCTGAGGATGAACAGCATGATCCCTATGGTATCATAAACACGCTTTCTAATCCGGACACCCCGTCTGTTGATGCCAGTATGGAACGCACAAAACTATTGCAGCGAGCTTCCTCACTGGAAACCGGCATTGATACTGCTAACAGTATTCAGGCAAAGAACAGCCTTGAAAAGATGCTTGCCCACCAGATGGCAGCCTGTCATGTGAAGGCTATGAATCTGATTGCAGAGGGTGGCAACTATGCTCGCGATTTGGAAACACGAACCTTTCAACTAAAACAGATTGCCGTTGCCGCAAAGCTGATGGAAGTTTACCAGAAGGGAATGGAAACTCTCTGCCGTACCAGAAATGCCGGTAAGCAAACTATAATCGTCAAGCAGGTTCATGTTACCGGCGGCCAGAATGTGATTGCCGATAGCATTTCAGCCGGGGGCGTCACAGGAGGGGGGGAGTGATGAAAAAAATGAATTACCCTATGTCACGGATGCATTGTGGTGCAATAACGAGGGCTGGCGGTTCTTGCCGTCAGCCTGCCATGAAGAATGGGCGCTGTAGACTTCATGGTGGAAAAAGTCTATCAGGAAAGGCGCATGGTCGTTATCGAACTGGAAAACATACGAAAGAGGCTATCGTATTACGAAACGATTTACGCGAACTGATTCAGATTACTAAAAATCTAATCCAGGACATATCTACTTATTAACGTAACCGTAAGAACCATCTATCTTGACTTGCCTAGAACTATTCTGAGTTATTAGGTGTTTACAATTTTGTCTAATTGTGCGAGATATACCCTTTTTAACGATTCAGATTAGAGGATGATCTTGACGCTGGTATTGATCAATAACCCATCATATGCACTCGTTTCGGTGGAGACGCAAGCCGGGTGGCTTGAGCTTGCCGATATTTGCAAGGCATATCTATCGGGTCCCGAGCATCAACGGCTGCGTGATTATCTGGAAGATGATGTTAAGTCCGTACTGATTGAAAAAAGCTATATTGATAAAGATTACAGGGATGCATACTCGAATTTCTATTCAAAAAAGTTTGCCAATCGACCTTCAACTACATATCGACTTCATTTCTTTAATTGCCTGATACCGGCAGAAAATCTATTCAGCCTGGATCAATACCGAGAAAATTATATTGGATATTCGGTTATTCGTCCGACGCAGTTGAACGCAATCGGTCGCACCATTCTTGATCCATGCAAACTCACACGTATT
>JAQTXD010000203.1 GCA_028688955.1 Desulfuromonadaceae bacterium | reverse complement strand
CACCTGCATAGCTCGTGTCCCGCGAAACCATGAGTACAGCTGGTAAAGTAGAAAGGTCATAATCAGTATGTCTGCAATATCCTGGATGCGGATGGTTGGGATCACTCTGTTGCGGCTCCTGGATCTGGTCTGAAAGGATTTAGTTTTTTCTGGTTAATGGCAGGCAAAACGTGCTACATAAATTTCCCGGTTTATAACACTAAAATACGTTAAAAGGTAGTGGAAACGAATGTTCAGGCTTTCTGATAAAGGCGAAAAAATCCAGCAGATGTTCGGGGCTATTGCCCCGCGATATGATTTTCTCAACCGGCTACTGAGTTTTGGTATCGACCGTCGCTGGCGAACAAAAGCCGTGCGGCTGCTCAAGTATCGGGAAGGTTCCCGTATTCTGGATGTGGCGACCGGCACTGGCGATGTGGCGCTTGAAATCGCCCTGAGGACACCCGCGTCGGTCAAAATTACCGGGGCTGATTTTTGTAAAGAGATGGTTGACCTTGGGGCTGTGAAGGTGGCGGCATCACCGTACGCCGACAGGATTGATCTCAAGGTCGCTCCGTGCGAGGATCTGCCGTTTGCCAATGATACGTTTGATTCCATTACCATTGCCTTTGGAATCAGAAACGTTGTCGACAGAAAGCTTGGATTGGCTGAGATGTGGCGGGTGCTGCGTCCGGGCGGCCGGATGGTTATCCTTGAGTTTTCCACCCCGCGCTCGCAGCTGTTCAGGCAGTTATACTACTTTTACTTCCGGCGTCTGCTGCCGGTTGTGGGTGGTCTGTTCTCGCGCTACAATGCTTACAAATACCTACCGGACTCGGTGCTCGAGTTCCCTACACAGGAAGAATTTTCACGGATGCTTGCCGATGTCGGCTTTCGTAATATTCATCTCCATGAACTCACCTTCGGTATTGCCACCATCTACGTTGGCGAGAAAGAATAGCGGCACTCCGTAGATCGTTTATATTAAAACCGGACAGGCGGCTTTTTGGCCGCCTGTCCGGTTTCATCTGTCCTGCATACGCAAAGGTGCTGCTATTTCCCGCAGCACTTTTTGTATTTAAGGCCGCTTCCGCAGGTACACGGGTCATTGCGTCCAATTTTGGTTACCGTCAGCGGCTGTGGGCGGACCATGTGCCCTTCGGTGAAATACCAATGACCGTCTTTTCGTTTGAATTGCCCGGCTTCGTGATGTTCACGCTTGTCGCCTTTCTCGACGAAGCTGGCGACGAACTCTACTTCTCCGACTGAGTCGTCAGCTCCACCTTTCTTCGTATTGATGATTTTCAGTCCCTGCCATTCAGCTGTTTCGGCCCATTCTTTTGTGCCGGCGTGGTCGTAGCCCTCACGATAGTCAGGGTGGGTGCTTTCGAAGATAAAATCCATTTTGGCGAGGGCGTAGGCTGAATAGCGGGCGCGCATAAGTTGCTCGGCCGTAGCCGCACTCTGTTTGCCTGAGATTGTCTGTTCGCAGCATTCAGCGTAGGGGGCGCCGCTTCCGCATGGGCATATGGTCATGGTTGATTCTCCTTGGTAGGGTGGAAGTAGTCATGCGCTTAATTCTTCATGCATGATCTACTGTGATTAAATGTCGACATCTGCTTCTGGCTTTTCAGGGATAGCCGTTGTTCTGGTGACATATTATGGACGCGTTTGTCAAATGATATCTTAAAATAGGGCTTGTCGGAAGGGTGTTTAACCTGTATTCTTAGCAGTTGCAAAAAACCGGGTAACATACGAGGGGTGACATGGCCGTTTCACACAGGGAGTTGCTGCAGGCTCCATTAACAGCACACGAAACACGGTGGGTCGGAGAGCTTGCAGATAAGTTGCCGGGTGATGTTGACGTGACGTTTGCGGAGGCTAAAATTCTGACCAGGCTTTCAATCAGCGAGTGGCCTGAATCACTTATGCTCAAGGTAAAAGATGTTATAGATAGCGAAGACTTTATGATTGAAGTCACTGAGTAAGTAGAGTCAGATCCTGGGCCGCCAGCGGCTGGCCCATAAAAGGTAAAGGGGTGTACCAGTTGAACTACCGGCATAAAGCATATTTTACACCAGTACTGGCCGTGCTCGCACTTGCTCTCGGGGCATGCACAAGCAGCAATGGCGTTGACAAGGTCTCAGGACATGAAAACAAAGATGCCGGGCAGCGGGCTGCTGCGGCGACTTTTGCCGCGACTACCACCGCCACCAGGCAGGCAGCTGTTTTTGCGGCACAGACCAGCGCCGCCCGTAAATCGGGTCCCAGGATAAAGTATAATAACGGCGAAAATCCGGAATATGCCAAGCTGTGCGGCTGGCCGGTACAGTGCCCCACGCCGCTGCCAGGTTCAATCCTGCCATATAAACGCATTGTTGCCTATTACGGCAATCCGCTCTCGAAGAAGATGGGCGCGCTGGGTGAGTTTCCCAAGGATGACATGCTGCGGCGCCTTAAGGGTGAAGTGACCAGGTGGCAGACAGCGGATCCTGCTACGCCGGTACAGCCGGCGCTGCATCTGATTGCGGTGGTGGCACAGGGAGCACCCGGCAAAGACGGTAAATACCGTATGATTATGCCGGACAATGTCATTAATCAGGTGTATGGCTGGGCCAAAGAAGCCGGTGCGGTCATGTTTATCGATATTCAGACCGGGCATGAC
>JAQTXD010000019.1 GCA_028688955.1 Desulfuromonadaceae bacterium | reverse complement strand
CTTCAATTTTCGAGAAATCGAGGATGTCGTTGATCAAATCCAGCAGGTTTTCTCCGCTCTTACGCACTATCTCGGCATATTCGCTCTGTTCGTTTGTCATATCCGTTTCCAGCAGCATACCGGCCATGCCGATTACGCCATTCATCGGCGTACGAATTTCATGACTCATGGTGGCCAAAAACTCAGATTTGGCGCGATTTGCTGCCTCAGCCATCTCCATAGCCGACTGGAGAGCCTTAGTCCTCTCAATCACTCGTTCTTCAAGTGTTGACAGGTTGGCACGCAGCAATTTCTGATATTCCAGGCTTTCCAGCGCGTATGCTGCGGTATATAGAATGATTGTTAGTACGTTTTGTAGCGAAGCGTCAAAATGTTCTGATTTATCAGGCATTATTCCAATAAACATGCCCCTGATCCGTTTGCGGGTGGTAACGGGATGGAGCATCACAGCATCCTCATTTCCAGCAGGCGCTACCATCGGCTGATTCCTGTTAAGTGCCCACGAAAAAGTTCCGTCCAAAACGGTGCGTTCAACCACTGAATTTAGAATCGAATGGGATTCTGCAGGAATAGAAGCAACAAGCTCAAAAGTACCATCATCCATACTTTCAAGACATCCAACAGCCTGAAAGGACAATAATCGACTGATTTGAGACAACGTTGCTTCATAGACACACTTTTCAGTTTCAGCTTTGGCCAGATCATTCTGGAAGTCGCCACTCGTTGCGAGTGTGTCCAACAACGAGACATATTGTCTGTTTGCATCCTCAAGATAAGAGTTGCGTTGCATGAGAGATAATTCCAATTCAGAGTATGCTCCGCCCTTTGGCTTCATAACGTCTCCGATAGAATTGCACATGTTTCTTCTATTTGTGTTTCAGATTGTTTGATGATCGTATCCAACTGGCTTACCGGTATATCAAGTAAGTTCCACGCTGAATTTTCTAGAGGTGGAATAAGTTCGTCGTCAATCTGACTGATTCCCATAGAATGGCATATTATATCTGCAAGGTGGATGGTCGCTGCTTCCAGAGGATACTTTGACGCAGAAGAAGGAAAATGGTGAAACTCGATCGGTTCTGAAATGTTGGGCGGGATTTTCCACTTAGCCATGAGCGCACTCCCCACGGCACCATGGTCAAAACCGAGATACTTTCGCTCTGAGGCATAATAGAGTGCATTATTGCTTAATCTATCCTGAAGTATTTCCTTGACACTATCCGGTATTGCCGTACACATCACCAGAACCCCTACATCATGCAACATTCCCGCAACAAAAAATCGCTCCTGATTAACTTCTCGCCGATATATCGCAATACTTCGCGACACAATTCCGCAGGCGATGTTGTGCTTCCAAAATGACTTCATGTCTAACAGATCGTTTGGAATGCCACTAAAAGATCCCATAACAGAAACAGCCAAAGCCAGATCACGTAATTGCTGGGTGCCAATTAACGTCAAAGCCTTGGTAATTGAATCAATCTTTGCGTGATACCCAAAAAGTGGACTGTTTGCCAGTTTCAAAAGCCGCACCGTCAAACCCTGATCTTCGCTGATAACCTGCCCAATATCGGCAAGGGAACTACGTGGGTGATTGATCTTTTCATTCAGGCGATCATAAAAAAGCGGCAGAGAGTATACCGTTTGTGTCTGCTCGACTATGTTATCAATTGTGGGTGTTTTTGTATTAGTGCTGATCATGTTTCACCTTCCGAATCACCGCAAGACGGAGCAATTCGCAAATGGCGGGGTGCTCAATATCGGTATGGCAATAAAAGTGAAGCAGTGCGTTTCTTGCCTGATCCAGTTCTTCCTGAGTGATGTTCTCGGGCAATGCTGTGGAATCAGTACCGCCTGCACCGACAATATCAGCTTCAACAACTCCCCACGTACGAAAGACAAAGAGGTGCTTTGCCTGTAGTTCAACCCCCTCGCCAAGAAGAAGCCTGCCGCTTCTGTCGAGTACGTTGGCAGCCAGCACCATTCCTGGCTCCAGATTTTCAAGTGGTACCATTGACATTAAAATACCTCATATTGTTTTGCCGCACATGTAGATTCATTATCCCAAAACTACCCGGTTGCGCCCTTCATCCTTGGCGCAATACAGCGCTTTGTCCGCCCGCTTTATAAGTGCTTCAGCGTCTTCATCATTTTGCCTCTCAACCACACCAAGACTCACCGTAACTGCAATTGAGGTAATGCGAAAACATTCGGACTCCATCAATCTCCGGACACGTTCCGCCATAACAGCTGCACCTTCGCATGATGTATGCGTAAGCAGAATAATAAACTCCTCGCCACCCCACCGTGCTGATATGTCCTCAGTTCTGGCCGTGTTCCGCAGAATATTGGCAAACACTTTCAGAACCTGATCACCGGCAGAGTGACCATGAGTGTCATTAACAACCTTAAACTTGTCAATATCAGCCATGATGAGTGAAAGTGGGAATTGATATCGCTTCGCAGCACTCACTGATTTCATGATATTTTCGTTAAAAAAACGGCGATTGTAGAGATTGGTCAGCTCATCAGTTGCGGCCTGACGTGAAATAGTAATATTAGCTTCTTCAAGTAGGCGCATCTTTTCTGATAACGATTCGTGCAGAGAAACAATCCGTCTCCCAACGTTGGCGCGAGATCTCAGCACATCAGCATGGTACGGTTTCGGCACAAATTCATCAGCACCGCCGTCGAGCGCAAAGCTGATGTCTGTAGGCGTATCAAGGGCGGTAAGTATGATAGTGTAGTAGGAATGTCCATTCGGTCGCTTCCGCAGACGCTGTACTATCTGAACACCGGTAAGTCCCGGCATCATCCAGTCTAAAATAAGCAGGTGAGGATGTTCCGGTTCTTCAAGGATTCGCCACGCTTCATCACCGTCAGATGCAGAGATGATCTCGTATCCATGTCCGCTGAATATTTTTTCCAACATTTTCCGAGATATGAAATCGTCTTCGGCAATAAGGATTTTCATGGATGATTCCTGCTGATTACGTTGTTAACTACCCATCTGTTTATGAATCTTTTCCATCTCGATCTTGGTACACTCCGGGCAGATGCCGTGACTGAACAGTGCTTCAGAGTGGTCGCTGATATACTCTTCCAGCTGATTCCAGCCATCTTTGTCATCTCTTATTTTGTGACAATATGCACAAATAGGAATGATCCCCTCCAACAGCTTTACCCGGGCTAACGTGGCCTCATACTTCAAAATGAGCTCTTCGTTAATGCGCTGGATTTCTTTTCTTTGTATGATCTCGTCTTTAAGTTTTGTGTTCAGCAGCTGGAGTTCTGAACTTCGCTGCATAAGGAGGCTTCGCTCCTGGCTAAAAGCGAGGTGGTTTTTGATTCGCAAGCGTACCAGGTCGGCACTGAAAGGCTTGTGTATGAAGTCACTTGCTCCCATTTCAAGACCTAACGCTTCGCATTCAACATCAGGCATCGCTGTAATGAAAAGTACCGGGACACTATCCAACGCCGGAATCATTCTGATAAATCTATATACCTCATACCCATTCATTTCAGGCATAAGCAGATCCAGAAGAACAATATCAGGCGGGGTATCAGAAATTATTTTCAACGCCTCCCGCCCGTTTTGTGCCAACACGATTGCATAATCATTTTCGAGTTGATGACAGAGAATCCTGACGCTCAAAGGTTCATCATCAACAATAAGAACTGTTTTTTTGGGTAATTTCATCTATGACCGCCTCCGGCATCATTCGCACTCTGTTTTTAATTCCGGCTACAATTGTCGGGCAGGTTTCAGACTACCATCTTTTATTGATATTTCAATCATCTTGGGTGATTCACATAATTCTGGTGTGAATAAATTGGCGATACACCCCGCACGGAATAATGTACCAGTTTTTGTTTCCCATTATGTCCTCCGGTGGTATTGAAATCGTTTGCAGAATTATGTGCATAAGTTTATACAGTTACTCAAATAGTGTTGCTGCAGAGGCCGGACAGAAAGGAGACAATCTATAATGCCAAAACGGATATTGATTGCAGAAGATGATGAAATGAGCAGAGAAATGCTGACAACGTTTGCTTTGTCACACGGATATGAGATTGTTGCCGTGGTAGACGGTATTGAGCTGCTCACCACCTCTGTGGAAAGTAAATTTGATTTAGTAATCACCGACTTGATGATGGGAAGCTTAAATGGGGCATCGGCTACAGAAATATTGAAAATGCAGGGCAGCACCATCCCTGTAATTGCTATCACCGCAGCATCTCCAGACGAAACACTTCTGATCAAGGACAAGTTTGCCCGGATATATCATAAGCCGTGCAATTATAGTGATTTGTTTGAATATGTGGAGTCATTGATAGGGAAGTAGGCACCTTGATGACAATTGATGACGTTATCAGTTAGATGATAGCAATTCCCTCCTGAATCCCCGCCATCACAAACGGCAGTCCAAGACAGCAATTGGTCATACTAATCACGTCCGATCTATCTGTTTTAAAAATCGGGAAGCTAAAATACCCTATATAAGGCATGGATAGGATTATTCGGGGCAAGGGTAAGTTTGGCATCAAAAGATGCAAGGCATTTTGTCTAATATTTATAGATGGTTATAGTTTTTTTGGACTTGGCATTATATGTGCTGATGTCAAATACAGATTCGCTAAATTTTCTGGAGGTATTACCCATGAAAAAAGTTCTGTCCACAATCGTTGCTGCTCTTGTTGCTATGTCATTCTCTGCTGTAGTATTTGCCGCTGATATGCCTGCTGGCCACCCGGCACCTGCCGCTGCACCTGCTGCTGATGCAAAACCTGCTGCTGAGAAAAAAGAAGTGAAGAAAGTAAAGAAAGCAAAAAAAGTAAAAAAAGCAAAAAAAGAAGAAGCTCCTAAAGCTGACGCTGCTGCTCCTGCCGCAAAGTAATTTTTCTAACATAAAACACAAAAGGGCCGTGTCTTCGGACGCGGCCTTTTTATGTTTGTGATGATCTTTCCAAAAAATCTCCTGATTGGCCGTAGCACCGTAAAACATTATATGGTCATTCTTGGTATATGCTCTCCCATGAATGCGATCATCGTAGTGAAAAAGAGAGCAAACAGAATCATAATGAGCAGGCTCATGATGATTCCTATGGTAACCACCCACCTGTTTACTCCTCCAACTTCTTCCAACACCTGGTATAAGTTCTGCGTTGATTGTGTTGTTCGTATTTCAACGATCTTCCCTTTTGCATGTCTGTAATACAAATAGTTACCGATCATGCCGGCGCCGATATGCAGAAGAATATTGACACCTGGAATACAAAAAACGACAAACGTGACAACTGCCAATGAATACATCTTCCTGTACACCATCCAGAGAAAAGTAAAACCAAAGCAAGACCAGTTCCAGGAAACTGAGAATTTCTCGCAACCAGAAATAGTGAACCGTGAAAACGCCTGAATGTAATAGTTTGCGTTACTACCGACAAACGCCCGGATTTCATCACTGCTGATGCAATCGATATTAATCGTATTTTCAGGGTCAAGATTGATCATTGATCCGCAGTAGCGGCATTTTATTGCACCATTCTGAATGGTTTCTTTGCAGTAAGGGCAGATCATGTACAGGTAACTCCTTGTTGTTAACCGGCTCGGCAGATATCATGAATAACCTGCTGGACCGTGTGTTTGTTTTATACACGCCATGATTCGAGTGTTAGAAGTTCATATTCCGCAACAGTATATATTTGTTTTCAAAGTGCATGTCGATTAGTTAAACGCCATACGCATTACACCGCTGTGTCGGCTTGACACTGAACGACGTTGTTAAAACCCCACGGATGGGTTATAAATGCCGACATGGTAATATCTATATTATTAAAAAAGGAGTTTGAGATGTACAAGATTCTTCTGGTGCTGGCCATTACTGTTGTGGCAATGGCGGGCTGTAAAGAAAAACCCGGGAAAGGTGAACCGGGAGCTAATCTGCTCGATTCGCGCTGTGGGCGCTGCCACCCGATGGGAGTGAAAAAGGCTCATACTACCAAGGAAGAATGGAGGCAAACAGTAGCACGTATGATGGGTAAAGGCGCTGTTTTGAACGAAGGTGAGAAAGATGTGGTCGTAGACTTTCTGGTAAAATACTATCACCCATAACGATAATATGTGGTTATAGCTTGTCACAACACGAGCTCTCACAGGCTATCTGACAGCATATTTGAATTTGCAAAAATTTACCGTCGATCAGTTTGAGGAAGGTCTTTCATCTGTATGTGTTGAATGAAGGGCGTTACAGAGAGTTGTAACGCCCATTTCTATTACTTGAGCTCTCTATTTATATTGTTCATTAGAAACAGTACGGCTATATTTCAGCCGCAATGTTGCTTTACCTGGAGAGAACACTATTTTAATGATTCAGTCGTTTGCGTCCGACATAGCCCTTCAAATGGGCATTCAGCTTTCCAAAATATCACTGACAGATGGTCAGCCATTAGGGTGCCTTGATACATTTCTTCTTGATATGACCTCAAATGGCAAAACTGTGGGAGCCATGATATTCAAGGCAGATCTTGAAAAATTGAAGATCGGAATCGGACGTGATTTTCTCGAAGTCAGGATTCGCTCCACCCTGATGCGACTGCAACGGTTGAATCAACCTTGAATCCCTGTCACCTGCTTTCCTAAAGCCCGTACGTAACGCAACACAGGCACCTTATCTGCCGCTGTGATGCCGATCACGCCCCTCTCTTTCGTCATGATGGTCTTTTTTATGCTTTTTATGTTTCTTTTGTCCCTTGTGTTTGCCGTTGTCCTTTCTCTCATCATAATGATGCTCTCGTACAATAACCCGTTCCTGCTCGATAACGGTGACATGCGGGGGAGGTTGCGGTGTGCCGATACGAACGCTGGCATTCGGTGTGTTAACATCAACGTTAACAGAAGTGGCTGCCCCGGCAAGGCTGGCAACGGCAAGTACGATAACAATGCTTCCGGTCACTCTTTTCATGGTAATTCTCCTTTGTATCTGTTTTTAAATAACTGAATCAGCACCAGCCTGAATTTCTTCCCGAACCGTTACCAGCAATTCTGCACAGATGACAATTAATTCCTGTCGCAGACTCTCAGCATCAGATGAGAGTTCAACATTAACCGACTCGGCAAAATATTTGAACTTTGATACAACGTCTTCAAACTGCTCAATGGTGCAATTCATTTTGCTGCCCCTTTCTCTGGTCGTAGCGTGTCATGCAAAAAAAGTTAGCCGTATAATGGGCGGTGAGTGCGGTGCCGCTGGCAACATCCTGAATACTACTGTCGAATTTGACACCGGTGCGTAACGTGTGCAAAGACGGCAGCACTTTCCTGCGCATTCTCAGCCATATAGGCCGGATATATATACCGGCATCCATCTGTCGCGGTCAACTAAAATGCCTCAGCCTGTGGAGACGTTGGACTGGATACATGGGAACAGAAGTGATCACCGGCACAGTGCTGACGGACTTCCTCGTCCATTTATCACAAATTGCATGAATAATAATGTATCCTCCAGAGTATCATAAGCCGATTGCTGCCATGGCTGTCCCTTGAATTTAACCGGATAGTGGAGAATCTGTGTAATGCCTGAATACAATGAAGTTGCTATTGTGCACGAGCATCAGAATACCCTCGCTGAAGAGGGCATTGTTGTGCCGCTGGATCGTATCAATCCTGAGACGTTACGCCGGTTAGTTGAAGAGTTTGTGACACGGGAGTGGAGCGGACTGCCTGACACTGACTGTACTTTTGAAGATAAGACAGTGCACGTCATGCAGCAGCTGAAAAGCAACAGAGTCAAGGTCGTATTTGACCTGACGAGCGAGACGTGCAACATCGTTGCGGCGGATAGCATACCGGAGAGTCAGAGATAGTAACGTTTCATCAACGGGGGAAGTTCGGTCCGTCCCCACATAATTGAATGAAACGGTCTCTTACAATAAGTGAGCTGAAAAAATGGCCGAACAATCATTGATACTCTGGATCATCACTGCCGTTCTCACTCTTTCCGGTCTGGCCGGATTGCTGCTGCCGTTAGTGCCGGGAGCACCGCTTTTGTTTCTGGGTCTGCTTCTTGGCGCCTGGATAGAAGGCTTCCGCTACATCGGGATCTGGACACTGCTGATTCTGGCGGGAATGGCTGCATTGACATATGTGGTTGAGTTTATTTCATCAGTCTTTGGAGTGAAAAGATATGGCGGTTCGCGCCGCGCCATGGTCGGGGCAGTTGTGGGCGGGATAGCAGGTTTGTTTCTCGGGATTCCGGGAATCCTGATCGGGCCTTTTGTGGGTGCTGTGTTAGGGGAACTGTCGTTGCGGCGCACGCTGGATGAAGCGGGCCGAGCAGGATTAGGAACGGTCGTGGGCTTGGCACTCGGTGTTGCCGGTAAACTCGTTATTGGCATTGGGATGATCGGCTATTTTTTGCTCATGCGGTTACACTGATTTATCATCCACTCTCGCCCCGGTCTTATTAATAGTGACAATAAAACAGTACGCGTATTCGGCGGCTACGAATACTATAAACTTCCAATTACCTCTAATCAGGAGATCCAGTGGCACATTGCATGACGGACAGAGGTACAGGAACTATAGCGGAAAACAGAGTACGGCTTGGGGAAGAAGAGTTCCGGGAACTTTCATTTGACGTCAAACGCATCTACATCGAGAGGGTACTCCCCAAGGAGAAGCTGGCATTGATCCTGGAGGATCAAGATAGTAAGAGACTGGCCCGGGCCATGCGCCCTCATGAGTTATACTGGCTTTTCAAGGAATATGATGGTCCAGATGCCATGGATCTGCTGGCGTTGGCAAGTCCGGAGCAGTGCATTTTTATTCTGGATATGGAACTTTGGAAAAACCGGTCGTTTTCGGAAGACAAGGCGGTTGAATATCTGAGCTACATTCTGAAAGGGAGTGAAGGGCATTTTCTGGAATTGCTCCCGCATCTTGATTTTAATCTTCTCTCTCTCTTCCTGGGGAGGGAACTTGTTGTCGCCGGAGGCATTGGTGATATCAATACTGACGAAGAACGCCAGACCGATTGGGACCATACCTTTGACGATGTGTTCCTGATAAAATTCAAGAACCCAAAACATGCCGAGACTATCGGTCCCTTCCTTGAGCGGATTTGTCGTTTTGATAATCCCCTCTATGTGTCGCTCATGGAAAGTGTATGCGGTGAAGTTGATATCGAATCAGAGGAGGAATGTTACCACATAAAATCGGGACGCCTTGCAGATCTGGGCTTCCCTCTCTATGACGAGGCACGCGAGATATATTCCCGTATCAACCCGGCCACTTTTATACCCGGTCTCTGCAAAGAACTCCTGCAGGCTGTTGAAGGAACGACGCTCCCCAGACCATTTCTGACCGGCAGGACGTTTCTGGAGAGTGTCATTCTCCGGGTAGACTCGGAGCTGTTTCGCATGGAACTGAATTATCTGATAAACACAGCGTTGGTGGCCGACGAAGCCCATCTTGCAGGTATGGAGCAGATGAGGTCGGTAGTTGAGCGTGTGTACGGATATTTAAACATCGCCCTTGAGTATCTGAGCAACGGGGATGAAACAAAGGGAGTGGAAATTATTAGTGGCGAACTTCTGAAAAGGCTATTTCAGTTGGGGTTCAGTCTCGTGCTCGACCTGAAGTACAATGCAGATAAACGTAGTGAACCGGATTATGCAACCGGCAAAGTACTGTCAGGTCTGAAAACAGCGAGACCGCGCTTCTATCGAGGGCTTGACCCGGATGGAATTGATGGCTATAGGGAATTTTGTGAGATGCAGGATGTTAAGAATATGGCTGTGTTTCTCAGAGAACTGGGTTCGTCACGGACGTGAGTGAAAGAGCAAACCCTGGTTGTATAGTGAAAGAGTTGATGTAAAATCGCTGTTAATTGCTGCCATTATGTTGACGACAATCAATCGACGGTAACTGTCATAGCGGAAAAAATCCGAGGGAAGCAGTACACGGAGGGGAAAATGTCAAAATCGAGTTTTGGACTACTATTGATAGTCATCGTATTATCCGGTTGTGCATCGGCCAGGAAAACCTACACTTCAGATGGCAAACAGGGGTACAGCATTGACTGCTCCGGAAATGCATCGACATGGGGTAAATGTTATGAGCGAGCCGGGGATACGTGCGGGAATAAGGGATATGTGGTTCTTGAGAAGATGGGAGAAACATTAACGTCATCATCGAGCAGCATTATTGAACAACACAGCGGAACTGATATAAACAGAACCATGATAATCAGATGCAAAGAGTAATATGAGCCGTCAGTCGATCTTATGCGCGAATTCATATTGAATGCGAATACAATCGTCACCACCGATAGCAGGTGGTGCTGATACGTGACATCGAACTTTTTGTTGCACAGGATTATGTATGAGACAGTGCTGTAATAGAGTGATTCAACTCAAAAAAACACTCCATGTGATTGTGATTGTTGTGGGCATGTTGCTGGTTATTACGCCGACTCAGGCAAACGCGGGATCAGACAACGGTATCAAGCTCACTTTCGAAGAGCGCCAGTATCTTCAATCACATGGCACACTGATATTTGTCAGTCAGACAAACTATCCTCCTTTTGAGTTTCTTCAGAAGGACAATTCGATGGATGGGATCTGTATTGAATTGGCACGCTATATGGTTACTGAACTGGGGGTCAAATCCGTATTTACCAATATGTCCTTCCAACAGGCTCAGGAAGCGGTCTTATCCGGGAAAGCTGATGTCCTGACCAGCTTCTTTTATAGTGAAAAACGGAGTGAACAATTTACTTTTACGGAGCCGCTTTTTGATGTGCCGGCGTCTATTTTTGTCAGGAGTGATCGTCCGGATATTGCACGACTGGAGGATCTCAAAGGAAAGCGTATTGCCATCCAGCGAGGAGATTATGCCAAGGATTTTTTAGAATCAAAGGGCATCTCATTCCAGCTTGTTCAAACCGATAATTTTGCCCAGGCCACCGAAGCTGTGATTTCAGGACTGGCCGATGCGTTGATCGGTGATGAACAGGTTGTTCTGCATTACCTCTACAGTAACAACCAGTCCGACATGGCTAAGAAAGTCGGAGAGCCCCTCTAT
Organism: Desulfuromonadaceae bacterium; assembly: GCA_028688955.1. GTDB lineage: Bacteria > Desulfobacterota > Desulfuromonadia > Geobacterales > Pseudopelobacteraceae > JACRCG01. The sequence goes on along the minus strand of JAQTXD010000019.1, from coordinate 36,377 downwards.
ATCGGCAAAAACTGTATGGCGATACGTAAAGGGAATGACATTGTTTATTCTCTCATCACGAAAGCACTACAGCACGCCCGGAAAGCTAATGTCATTGAGAATACGCAACGAAAATGGTTTGGTAAGGAGTTGCCAGCTCCTGAAGGATGGCTTTCACGGTGGAAGCCATATTTGATTTTTGGAGGTATCTCATTTTTTGCCCTGATTGTCTTGATTGTCGCTATCAACTGGAAGCTGCGCAGGCTTGTCACTGAAAAGACCATGGCCGTTGAGCTAAAGGAGGAATATTATCGGAAACTTATTGATAATGCCGCTGATGCCATCTTTGTCCATAATGTGCCTGAAGGACAAATAATCGATTGCAACAACCAGGCATGTATATCTCTTGGATATTGTCGTGACGAACTCCTTCGTCTCTCGGTTCAAGACATTGATGCATTATTCAAACCTGAGAGAGATGAAAAAGCATGGCGGGAACTGAAGGTGAATTCAAGCGTCACCCTTGAAGGTCTCCATAAACGGAAAGATGGTTCCTTATTACCTGTGGAGGTCAAGATCTCCATAACTTCACATGCCGGGCGGCTTTTGGTGTATGCCGCTGCTCGAGATGTAAGTGAGCGCAAAAAGATGGAGATGGTCATTTTCGAAGAGCGCCATTTCCTTTCGTCGGTAATCGAACGGGCAACGGAGGGTATCTGTGTCTGCCAGGCGGTGCCAGATTTTCCATTTATTCATTTCACCGTTTGGAATCCATGCATGACTGAAATCACGGGCTATTCTATGGAAGAGATTAACAGATTGGGATGGTACCAATCGTTGTACCCTGATGAAAATACGCGTAATCGGGCTATCAAGCGAATGGAGGAGATGCGGGCAGGACTCGACATTATGCATGAACAGTGGGTAATCACCCGAAATGATGGTGATAAACGGACCATTTCAATTTCAACAAGTATTATTGTCTCTAACGACAAGAATATTCATGTGCTTGGCATAATTAATGATGTAACAGAAGAGATGGAGTCTTTACGGGTTCTCAAATCCCGAGAGGCGCTCTACGCAGGAATCTTTAACCATATCGGTATCGGATTATCAGTAATCGGTGCCGACTTGAAGCAACTTTCAATGAACCCGGTTATGAATAAATGGTTCCCGAACCGCAAAGACACCGGCCAGCACACCTGTTACTGGAGCCTGCACAATCCTCCACGCGACGTGAGTTGCGAGGAGTGCCCGATTGCCAAATCGCTGCTGCAAGGTACGGTTTATGAGACAATTACTCATACGCCCACAGAAGACGGTATCCGAAATTATAAGATTGTTACTACCCCTGTGTTTAATACGGATGGGAGTATAGCCGCGTTTGTTGAACTATTTGAGGATATAACGGAGCGGGTGACGTTTGAAAATTGTTTACAGCAAGCAAAAACTGCTGCCGAAACAGCCAACAGAGCCAAGAGCGAGTTTCTTGCCAATATGAGTCATGAAATCAGAACGCCCATGAACGGTGTACTCGGTATGACACAACTCCTTGAAATGACTCCACTGACAGCTGAACAGCGCGAGTATGTTGAGTCACTCAAAATGTCCGGGAAAAGCATGTTGGCGCTAATCAGCGACATACTTGATCTTTCCAGGGTTGAAGCGGGCAAATTCAGAGTAGAACTGGTGCCATTCAATCTCAGGAATTGTATTGACGATATTGTCCTGATTCAGAAATCGTTGATTCAGGCTAAGGAGTTGCAACTTGTTATTGATGTTGCCAGTGATATACCAGCTATATTGGTAGGGGATCAGCAGCGGGTTAAGCAGATCCTGCTCAATCTGCTCGGTAATGCCACCAAGTTTACGGAGCATGGCAGTATTACCATATCAGCTTTGAAACTTGAACAAGAGGAACGTTCTGTTTTCGTGCAGTTGGCAATCCGTGACACCGGTATTGGCATCTCTGCTGCGGCACTCCCCACTATTTTCAGTCCGTTTGTCCAGGAAGATGGTTCCACTACTCGCAAATATGGTGGATCCGGTCTCGGTTTAAGTATATGCCAGCGAATGGTGGAACTTATGGGGGGCAGCATTTCGGTTGAAAGCAGACAAGGAGTCGGCAGCTGTTTTACGTTGACAATTCCATTCTCTCTTGAGGTAAATGATGAGCATCAGAGTGCTAATGCACTAACCACGACAGTTCTTCCAAAAGAGTAACTGTTGCGAGTCCTGATTGTGGAAGACAATGCAGTCAACCTGAATGAGATGGCAAGCTTACCCGAAAAAACTTAAAAATGACGTCGATACCGCTTCAAGCAGCATGGAATGTCTTGACATGAGGGATGATGACCACTTTGCCGTGATATTGATGGGTTGATCGAGGAGGACCCAAAACGGAATGTAAAGATATTTCATTAATAAACGATTATCCTGTGTATTCTACTCCGAATAATTTTTTTTTAACAGACTGTTTTTTTGTATTAGGCTGAATATAATACTGTGGGGGCAGGTACACTACTTTTAGTTTATTTTCAGGAAGATCTGCACCGACAGGGAATGTGGAAGTTGATTGTTCACTTACAGGAGGTTCGTATGCCAGAGGACACGCCACCGGATATTATGAGTTTGGATGTGTAGTGATGACAGCTTCAAATATGCAGTTCTGCCAACAAGATCAAGTGAGGTGAACTGAGATGATAGGGATGAGCGTTGGAGAAAGTCGCGGAAAGTTCAGCAAGAATAGAGAGCGAAGGTTTGGAGAAAGGCGGTCTGATGAGGATTCCGGTGCATGGAGGATTGCCGATGATATATGGAACAGTGTTGCCCATCGGAGGCACGAGGGATCGAGGAGGGAGAGTGATTCGTCAGGAGATTGGTGGGATTTTGGAGGTTCACAACGGTCTATGTGAGGTTCTGCTGCCGCACTAAAGGCTGATCGGGTAGGGACGTCCTAAATTTGACAATCGCCTTCTGTTCGCTGGGGGTAGTTGCATTTATCAAGAGAACAGACAAGGCTGTTTTGATAATTTTTTAACCATACATAAACTATTGAAAGCCGCCAACAGCTTTGATTTGGACTGTTAGCGGCTTTTTATTTTGCGTCCCATCCCCCTAGATTCTGGTGCGGCTGGGCATGATGGCAATATTGGCTACTGCATGAAGAACATGTGGGACAAGACGCTCACAGACATTCACCATCTTCATTGAGAAAATGGGTGATGTCAGTTATCCAAGTATCTGCCATCCTTATAATTTTCCTACCAGTTCGAGCATACTCTTGTCCGGCCACAGCCAGGTGCCTCTAGCGGTCAAAGGCCTATGATTCAGCCAGCGTGCGGCAATTACCGGATCAACTTCCAGAATATTGCGATAATCATTGATGAAATGATCGAAGTCGCTGCGTGACTGATTCAGGGTGCCGAGCACTGATCTGTCAGTGGCTGTATCGAATGTTGCAGGACCCATCGCAAGTTCAACACGCTTGATACTGCTGTCAGGCACCCCCATAGAGACCAAAGTAAACCTGAACAACTCCCTATGCAGTTGCCCCAAACGGTGGAACTGCTCTTTCTTCAGTCCGGCCTGAAACAGGATGAACCGGGTGGTATCGTGGCAGAACATGACGCACCGGCGCCGGTCGATGACATGCAGGTGGGCATGCCAGCTGCCGATCGGGTTGTTATCAGCAAGCGGGGCCTTCGAAACTTCCGGCAGCTTGACGGCAAGAGCTTTGGTACAGTGAAATATCATGACGTTGATCCTGTTCCTTGGATGATGAATGCTTAGGTGAGGGAATGCAGGCCGATCATATTCCCCTCGGTGTCAACGACAAGTGCAATATACCCGTATTGGCCAATAGAGAATTTATCCCGATCAATCTGCCCACCGGCAGCGATAACCCGTGACACTTCATTTGCACAGTCCTCGCAACTGAAGTAGACCAGCGTGCTGTTGCCGCCCGACGGCACCCCCTTCAATCTGGCCAAGGCACCACCGGCACCCCAGCGGTCAGGCTGAGCCGGAAAACTCCACATTTCCAGCTCTGGGAGGGCATGACTCACCAAAGGTTCAAGTTGAGTCTTGAGCACCGCTTCATAGAAGGCCTTGGCTCTCACCATATCCTGCACGTAAATTTCAAACCAGCCGACCGGATTCACATTCATAGGGTACTCCTCTCAGGAAAATTTCCGCTAACAACTCTCGTGGTAACCGTTAATAAGGGTGGCCGTTGGCACAGCATGCGGTCTTGATTCAGATTGGCGCCTATATCTGAATAGATTTTGACGGCGATGTTGGTACTGACGGTTCAATATACGTTTTCGGTTCTGGAGACTGCAGGTAATACGCGATAGTCATCACAATCGGAAACAGCAGGATTCCGATGAGCACGAATCTCCCGACCGGGTAGAAGGTCCTCCGCTGACTGCGACCTATCAGGTAATAGAGCACTGTTCCCACAGGCGGGAAGCAACAGAGGGCCAGAATCCAGATAATCTTCGTGGTAAAAGAGTTGAAAGTATTTATCGTTGCGTCTGCCAGGGCGTAGAGCCAGATGATCGAAGGGAGCGTGATTACCGCCAGCACCACCAGCAACATTATCAGTGTCATCATGTTATTCCGGAAAATTTTGTAGTTAACAGGAAATCTACCATTTTTTGCGGTCGCTCTTCCAGCTTTTCCTCTGACAGTCACAGAGCGTGCGCCAGGAATTTGCAGATCCGCCTGAGCCACTGCTACCCATCGCCTTGGCCGCAATTGTCACCGGGAGAACAGGACCTGATTATCTGCCTGGTTTTAGTGGCTATGTAGCCCAGAGGCTATGGTGTCCCGCTTCTTGCGCCATCTGGAACACGAAGAGCATCAGGTGTCACGAGCTGAGTTTGAGCTGAACCTGTTCGGGAAACTGAATGACAGACGTATTCTTGATGATATAGTGCACAAAGGTGAAATTCTGAATAAAAAGACCCACTTTTGGTTAATTTGCGGGCCATGGAATAAATTGCCGCAACCCACACTGTCAGTTACGACTTACTAGTCGGAATCTGGTTGCACCCACGCATTAAAAAGATCCTGATAAATAATGTTTGATTAAATATTGGTCTATAACCGTTAATGAAGAGGCTTTCCGGTGGCTATTTGGGGCAATTTCTGGTATTAAGAATCACTTTACCAATCCAGATAACCAGTGAAAAATAGTGACTAAATTTCAAGAGACGGAAAACATTGAACTGAAGAAATCCACCTCAGAATTGAAAGAGGCGGTAATCTCTATTGTGGCAATGCTGAACAAGCATCAGCGGGGTGAAGTCTGGTTCGGAATCAGAAATGATGGCACGGTTTCCGGCCAGCAAGTTTCCGAAAAAACGATGAGGGATGTTTCCAAGGCCATTTCAGAGAATATTGAACCAAAGGTCTACCCCACTGTCGAGCAGGTGGCCGTTGACGGCAAGCACTGTATCAAGGTGCAGGTCAAAGGCAATGAGCACCCTTATTATGCTTATGGCCGACCTTATATCCGCGTCGGTGATGAAGATCGCCAGTTAAGTGCGAAGGAACTCGAACGTCTAATTCTTGAAAAGAATCGTGATCGGCTCAGATGGGATACTGAGGTATGCGATAAGGCAACCTTTGAAGACATCGGTGCCAGTAAGCTGAAATCATTTCTCAAACTATGTTCCCTCCCATATGACACTATCCCCAACTCTCTTGAGAAACTGAATCTTGTGAAGGGCGGCAAACTGCTAAATGCCGCCGTTCTCTGTTTTGCCCGTAAGCCTGAGAAGTTCTTGCCAAATGCCAGGCTGCGGTGTGCTGTCTTCGGTACGCTGGACACTACCGTTACCCTGGATATGAAGGACTTCTACGGTGATGCCTTCAACCTGATCGGTAAAGCCGAGGAATATATCATGGAGCACATCAACATCGGCATGCGGCTGGATGGCCTATTGCGTGTGGATGTCCCCGAAATTGACCGTGAAGCATTTCGCGAAGCTATTATCAATGCCTTCTGTCATCGGGACTATCGTGAATATGATTCTGTCAATATTGCCATCTTCAAGGATCGGGTTGAGATCAGAAGTCCTGGCTTACTGTATGGTGGACTAACCATCGACTCCATCAAGAAGAAGATGGTTTCTGCCCGTAGAAATGAGTTACTGGCGGAACTGTTCCAGCGAAGTCATCGGATCGAAAAATGGGGCCGTGGTATCAAGATGATCCTTGAGCGGGAGCCTGCTACCGAGTTTGAGGAAGTGGGAACTGTTCAGTTTGTTGTGACTTTCAAGCGGAAGTATGCTGAGGCTGTTACTACCGAAACTGCCCTGACAACTTCGGTAAAAACTTCGGTAAAAACTTCGGATGAAATCATTGCGGCGATTCGTTCGGATAAACTCGTAACTGCCCAGCAGATTGCTGAGCGATTGGGCATATCGTTGCGTGCGATTGAAATGCAGCTGGCTAATCTGAAGAAAGATGGCAGAATTCGGCGAATTGGTCCTAAAAAGGGTGGATATTGGGAGACTGTAGTTAAGAATATCAGTTAGCAACATAATTGAAATACTCGCTAAATAAATGGGGAAAGACCCTATGGACAAAAAACAACTCAGTGAACGGGATATTTGCAGCAAGTTCATAACTCCGGCGATTCTACAGTCTGGTTGGGTCCAGAGCCAATTTCGTGAGGAAGTTAAGCTCACTGAAGGCAGGGTTGCTGTGCGTGGCACGATGGCTGCGCGTATCAAAAACCCGGATGCCAAGGGTGGCCCCAAGCGGGCAGATTATGTTCTCTATGCCTACCCGAACCTAGCCATTGCAGTCGTTGAAGCAAAGCAAAACAAGTTTTCAATAGGTCATGGCATGCAACAAGCTCTGTCATATGCAGAGATGTTGGATGCTCCCTTTGCCATCAGTTCCAACGGTGATGGTTTTCTTCTCCATGATCGAACAGGATTGACCCAACCTACCGAACGAGAGCTTAAATTAGAAGAATTCCCCAGCCAGTCAGAGCTATGGACGATATATCAGCAGTGGAAAGGCTTGGTCGAACCGTCAGCTATAAAACTGATTGCGCAACCGTACCATATTGATGGGAGCGGTAAGAAACCATATTATTTCCAGAAGGTGGCTATTAACCGTGTCATTGAAGCCATTGCCAAAGGTCAGGATCGTATCCTTTTGGTTATGGCTACCGGTACCGGCAAAACTTACACGGCGTTTCAAATCATCTGGCGGCTTTGGAAGGCAAAAAAGAAGAAGCGCATCCTCTTTTTGGCTGACCGCAACATTTTGGTTGACCAGACTATGCAGCAGGACTTTTCCCCTTTTGGCGAGGTGATGCACAAGATCACCAATCGCGAAGTCAAAAAGAACTACGAAATTTACCTAGCCCTCTATCAGGCTGTCACCGGTACCGAAGAATGGCAGCAGATCTACCGCCAGTTCCCGGCTGAATTCTTTGACCTGGTTGTGGTTGACGAATGTCATCGCGGCAGTGCCGATGAAGATTCTGCCTGGCGCGAGGTACTGCAGTATTTCAATAAAGCCACGCATATCGGCCTTACCGCGACCCCGAAAGAGACTAAGGAAATCAGTAACAGTACCTACTTCGGCGAACCCATTTATACCTACTCACTCAGACAAGGGATCGAGGATGGTTTTCTGGCGCCCTACAAGGTGATCCGAGTCGTTACTGATGCGGACGCTCTTGGGTATATCCCTGAATCAGGAAAAACTGACAAGCATGGGCAAGTCGTTGAGCAACGCCAGTACAACACTAAGGATTATGACCGCACAATGGTATTGGAAAAGCGGACAACTCTCGTTGCTGGCAGGATTTGGGAGTATCTTCAGGCAATTGGTCCCATGTCAAAGACCATCGTTTTCTGTGATGACCAGGACCATGCTGAACGTATGCGGCAGGAGCTGGTAAAGATCATCCCTGCTGCGGCAAGTAACCGCCGTTATGTCATGCGCATTACCAGTGACGATAACGAAGGCAAGGCCCAGCTCTCCTATTTCATCGACAATGACGAACCCTTTCCGGTGATTGCCACAACTTCCAAGCTGCTCACCACTGGAGTGGATGCCAAAACCTGCAAACTAATTGTCCTTGACCAAAACATAAACTCCATGACCGAATTCAAACAGATAATCGGCCGTGGCACACGTATTCGTGAGGATTATCAGAAACTCTACTTCACCATCATGGACTTCAAAGGTGCCACCCGGCTCTTTGCCGATGCAAAATTCGATGGCGACCCGGTTGTCATCTATGAACCTAAACCGGACGAACCAATAGTCCCTCCTGAAGGCGACCCACCTCCTGTAGTTGGTGAGCCAGAGCCGCCGCCATTCGGACCAGACCCGCCTGGTGGTGGCGGCGGAGGTGGAGGAGAAGGCCGCGTCAAATATTACATCAATGATGTTGATGTGCGTAAAGCCATAGAACGTTCTCAGTTTCTGGATGCAGACGGAAATCTGATTACTGAGGATTACCGCGTATTCCTGAAGGGCGAAATAAGAAAGAGCCTGCAAGCTCAATTCGGCTCAATGCGGGATTTTCTGCGACGCTGGAGCGAGTCCGAACGGAAACAGGCGGTGATCGATGAGCTCAAAGACTTGGGAATCCCGCTAGCAGCATTGCAGGAGGCGGTTCCGGGCAGTGAAGATTTCGATGTTTTTGACCTGATAGCTCATGTTGCCTTTGACCAAAAGCCGCTGTCACGCCAGGAGCGGGCCAACAACGTTAAGAAGCGCAACTATTTCGGAAAGTATGGCGAACAGGCCCAAGCGGTGCTTGAAGCCCTCTTGGAGAAGTATGCCGACCACGGTATCAGTGACATAGAAGATGTCAAAATTCTGGAGCTGCCACCATTTGACAAATTCGGTACCAAGACCCAGATTCGACGAGGCATCTTCGGCGGTGTCGATAAATACACAGAAGCAATCACAGAACTAGAGCAGGCTCTGTATGGCGAAATGCGAGCTTGATAAAAGGAACACTATGAATCTCAGCGGCACCGTAAAATCGATACAAGACATCATGCGCAAGGACGACGGCGTTGACGGTGATGCCCAGCGCATTGGCCAGCTTACCTGGATGCTGTTTCTCAAAGTTTTTGATCAGCGGGAAGAAGAGTGGGAAGACGATAATGCTGAGTATGAATCACCAATCCCTGACCGTTTCCGCTGGCGAAACTGGGCCAAGTATCTCCCCGATGCCGAGGGGAAGAAAAAACCGCAGATTGCCGGCAGTGAGCTAATCCCATTCGTCAACAATGAAATGTTTCCGGCACTCAAGGAGCAGATTGACGCTGGCAAAAGTCCACAACACCAGGTAATCAAGCAGGTGTTTGAAGATGCCAACAACTACATGAAATCTGGCCCGTTGATGCTCTCTGTTATCGAAAAGCTTGAAGAGGCTATCAACTTTCACGATTTCACGACCCGCGCTAGCCTTGGAGACGTCTATGAGCAGATGCTTAATGACCTGCGCGGCGCAGGGAACGCAGGGGAGTTCTACACCCCACGCGCTATTACCAATTTCATGGTCGATCGCGTCAATCCGCGACTGGATAAACGTGAGAACGTACTCGACCCCGCCTGTGGAACCGGTGGCTTTCTGACCGCAGCAATCGACCACTTTCGTAATCAGCTCAGCAAAAAGTCCAGTGCCGAAGATAAGCGTGCCATTGAAGAGCTGATTTGGGTCATCGAGAAGAAACAGCTTCCACACCTTCTATGTACCACTAACATGCTGCTGCATGGCATTGATGTGCCGAGCCAGATTGAGCATAAAAATACACTTGGTGTAGGCTGGAATGAATGGAGCGCCACCGATAAAGTTGATTGCCTCGTCACGAACCCGCCCTTTGGTGGCTACGAAGACGACACAGTTGGTGGTGACTACCCGGCTGATCTTCGCACCCGTGAAACTGCCGATATGTTCATGGCGCTTATAATTAAAAAGCTGCTCAAGGAAAACGGACGGGCCGCAGTGGTACTTCCAGATGGTTTCCTCTTCGGTGACGGCATAAAAGCAACTTTAAAGAAGCTTCTTTTGCGTGACTGCAAACTGCACACCATCGTGCGCTTGCCCAAGGGGGTCTTCGCTCCCTACACCTCCATCAAAACCAATCTGCTTTTTTTTACTAAAGGATCAATGGTGGCTGATGGCAGCGAGCACTTCCATACCGATACCATCTGGTTTTATGAGCACCCCTATCCGTCGGGATACAAGAGCTACTCCAAGACCAAGCCAATTCGTTTCGAGGAGTTCAAGCCAGAGCAAGAATGGTGGGGAAGTGAAGCAAATGACTTCGCAGATCGTGAGGAAAGCGATTTCGCCTGGAAGGTGGACTTTAAGACCAAGCGCGAGCAGGCAGAAGCCGCCGCAATGCCGCACTGGCAGCGGGCAGAGCAACTGAACAATGAGGCCGCCGTACTGGAAAACGAAGCGCGCGACATGCGTAACAGCCTGGTCGGCAGTAACGATACCGCCTACCGCGAAAAGGTAGATACTCAAATCGCCGCCTTACGTGAGCAGGCTGAACCGCTGCGTCTGCAAGCACGCGATGCCCAGGCTTCCGGAGACCGTCTCTACTGGCCCATCTATAATCTGGACCTAAATAACCCGTACGCACCTGAAGCAGAAGCCCACGACCCCGACGTGTTGCTGTAGAAATATAAGATACTGTTAGGGCAGATTGAGGAGACCGAAAACCAGCTCAAAAGCGAACTGGCCGCCGCATTGGCACATCATTTTATGAGTGAGGAAGCCTGATGGATGCGCAGCAATTTTTGGCCGAGTTTGGGCATATCGCGAATGCGCCTGGGGGGATTGTTCAATTACGAGCGCTAATGTTAAGTCTTGCAATGCAAGGTAAGATTGTTGAGCAAAACCTAACTGATCCTCCTGCTAGTAAGTTAATTGAAGCCATAAAAGCAGATAAGAAGCATCTGGCTAAGTCTGGTCAGCTAAAAGAATCTAAAACAATATCTGCAATTGACATCCAGGAGGCACCCTATTCTCTTCCAGTCGGGTGGGAGTGGGTGAGACTTGGAACAATTGGACATGTTTTCAACGGGAATAGCATTAACTCGGCAGAAAAAACTGCTCAATATATGGGAGGCGAAGGTCGTCCATATATTGCGACAAAAGACGTCGGCTACGGACTGCAGCGTCTAAATTACGATAATGGCGTCCGCATTCCTGAGACCGAATTGTCATTCAAAGTTGCCCGAAAAGGTGCTGTGTTAATTTGCGCAGAAGGCGGAAGCGCCGGAAAAAAATGTGGAATTACTGAAACCGATATCTGTTTTGGCAATAAACTATTTGCCAATGAGCTATTCGGAGGGATTCCATCACGTTTCATACTCTATTTTTACCTTTCACCTGTGTTTCGAAAGCTCTTCGAAACAGCAATGTCAGGAATTATAGGTGGAGTTTCCACTGCAAGATTTATAGAATTGCCTGTGCCTCTTCCACCACTCCAAGAACAGATTCGTATTGTTGCCAAAGTTGATGAGCTGATGGGGTTGTGTAATACACTGGAATCTCAGCAGCAGGAGTGCCGGAAGCTCCAAAATGTTCTACGCCAGTCAAACTTGCAAGCAGTATCAACAGCCAATAGCCCACTCGAACTACAAACCACCTGGGAGAGACTATCCGACAATTTTGGACAGATTTTTCAAAAGCCGGAAGATTTCGCCGATTTAGAGCAGTGCGTAAAGCAACTTGCACTTAAGGGACTATTAACTAACTGTGAACCTGGTGAGCAGGTTTCTGCTAATCTTGTAGATCTTGCATCTAAGTCGGCTGCGGTAGTCAACGAATCCGAAATGGATTGGTCAATCCCGGACCACTGGGTATGGGCTAGGAGTGAATGGCTTGGCGAAGCTCGTCTAGGCAAAATGCTTGATGCTGCCAAGAACAAAGGAGAACTGAGACCCTATCTTAGAAACGTAAACGTACGTTGGAGAAAGTTTGATCTTACCGATATCCTTAATATGCGAGTCGAAGAAAAGGAGCTTACACGAATCTCCGTGCGAAAAGGTGATTTGGTAATTTGTGAAGGAGGTGAACCTGGCCGTGCTGCTATTTGGGATATGGATGGTGAATTTGTAATCCAAAAAGCCCTCCATCGTTACCGTTGTAACGAACATGTCCTCCCTGAATACTTGTTATTTTGTCTAGAGCACGACTATTTTTCGGGTAGATTGTCACGTTACTACACAGGTGCAACAATCAAACATTTAACAGGAAGGGCGCTAGCAGAGTACCCGATCCCACTGCCTCCAATTGATGAACAAAAACGAATTCTCGTTTCTGCTGGTAACCTCATACAAATAATATCAACCGTCAAGAACAGAATACACGCTGGTAACAATTGCGCTGAAACACTTGCTATCGCCGCGGTTGCCAGCCTCACTGGCATAGCTATCGACAAAGTGGAGGACGAACCTGTGAAAGCTCCCCAAACCGAACTTGTGGCCACCTTAAGACTTGGGACACATCCCGACATCAAGGTACAGGCTCCACTAGCCACTCTCCTTGCACGTCACAATGGCGAAATGGGCGCAAATGACCTGTGGCAACGTTTCGGCGGTGAAATTGATGTCTTCTATGCACAACTGAAAACCGAAGTTACTCACGGCTGGATTCTTGAGCCTACTGTTGCCGAGATGCGCGAGAAAATTACCACGGCAGCGGGGGCCTAAGATGCAGCTTCAACGCCTTCATATTCCTAACTATCGTAACCTGCGAAATCTGAAAATCGTGTTTAACACTCACTTTGAGGCTTCTGTAGATGCCCCTACCGATTCACCTCCAAAAACCATACGCAGCCATGCCCTGATCGGCCAGAACGGCACCGGCAAATCCAACTTAATTGAAGCACTTATCACTATCTTCCGCGATATAGATCTCGATCGTGAAGTCCCCTTTGATTACACACTGGAGTACAACATTCGCGGCCATGCTGTGCGGATTGAAGCGGATACATCTAAGCAAAGACGTCCTTTCGTTTGGGTGGACGGGGAACAGAAGACGCAGGATTATCTCATCAAGAACGACCCACCGGACAAGGTGCCGCGTGACGAACGGCGCGGCCCCCGATTACTGCCGACACATGTCTTTGCCTATTACTCCGGCCGCAACGAGCGTATCGAAGCTCTCTTCCAGGAGCACCAGCACCGTTTTATTCGCCGTATGGAGAAACCTTCGGATGAAGTTCTGCCTGCAGGGTTTCTAACCAATTTTTCAGCTTCAGCCTCAGACATTAAGACTCTTGAAGAAGCCAAAAAGCGCCAGCAGAGTATGCTGAAAAAATTGGGGGATGATCGATTAAGACGACTGTTCTATTGCCGGGGTGGCCATAGCCAATTGGTACTGTTAGCTTGTTTGCTTTCGGAAGATCCTGTTTTTAAGAAAGTGATGAGTAATCTGAATATCGAGTCACTGGAATCGGCGCTTTTTGTGCTAAAGGAGCCCTACTACCTGCGCGAGAAGCGTCGCGGAAGTAAGTTCAATGAGAATGATCTCAACGAAGGGGACCCGCGTTTCTGGTATTCACGCGGTAATGTGGTGAGTGAGTTCCTCGACAAGCTCTGGCAGGTTGCCTGGGCTCCCATAGAACAGGAGGCGACTAAGCAGATCGACTTTCGTGGTCGCACCGAAAAGCAGAAGCAGCTCTACCTCTTTGTACCCAGCCAGGAAAAGCTCAAGCAACTGGGTGAGTTGGTAGGCGGCACCGATAGTTTTTTCCGCTATGCAGAGGGTGCTTACATCGGCGATCTCATCGATGAAGTGCGCATCATCGTTAAGAAGCGCGACGAGCATGGCGGCAAAGTGAGTTTCACCCAGCTCTCAGAGGGGGAGTTGCAGATGCTTACCGTGCTGGGCCTGATGCGTATCACCCGTGAAGACCATTGTTTGTTCCTGCTCGACGAACCAGACACTCACCTAAATCCGATCTGGAAGCTGCGTTACTTCGATGACATCGAGGGAGTGCTGACGGCTTCTGAAGGTGCGTTAGTGCAGGGAGAATCGCAAATCCTCATCACCACCCACGACCCGATGATGGTGGGGAGTCTCAAACGCGAGCAGTTGCACATCCTGCGGCGTGATAACAATCTTACGGTAGTGGAGCAGCCCGACATTCATCCACAAGGGATGGGAGTAACCGGCTTGCTCAAGAGCGAGCTCTTTGGCCTGGCTTCGACGCTGGACACCGAAACCGAGCGCCGCCTGTTCCGCCGCAACGAGCTGTTTGTGAAATCACCACGAACAGTGAATGAGGATGCCGAGCTTATGCGCTTGAGCACTGAGTTAGCCGATCTGGGCTTTTCAACATCCGATTTCAGAGATCCGGATTATGCGTTGTTTGTGCGTAAGATGGCACAGCATCAAAAGTTTAGGAAGCCAGTTCTCACACCAGAAGAGCAGGCCGAGCAAGATGCCATTGCTGATGAGGTAATAGATGAAATCCTAGGGAAAGCTATTGGTCCTGACTTTGTTATTGCAGAACCACCTAACAAAGCAGGGATAGATGTGAGTGTAGCTATTAAGAAATTAGCGATCATGGAGAAAGAATCATGATCTGGATTGATCTCGAAAACAAATTGCCCACCGATAGAGATATTCCAGATTGGACACCATGGAGTCAGGCAAAGTGGGATGCGTGGCTGGCTGAGTCGCAACGCCTAGTTGCAGTACTGGCCTGGCTCAACGACGCCGGACAAATCAAAATACGCAATCAGTTAATCGATGACCGTAGCGCACACTGGGGTAAGCTAAAACCTTGGCTTCTTGCACTTTCATCTGGAAAATGTTGGTTTACTGAAGCGAGAGAGATAGCATCTCATCTTGATGTAGAGCATTACCGACCAAAAAAGTCTGCGCGAAATGTAAAAAATGGTGATCGTGACGGGTATTGGTGGCTTGCCTTTGATTACATGAATTTTCGTATTGCTGGCACTGTGCCCAACCGGAAAAAAGGGACGTGGTTTCCATTACGTTACGGATCACCATGCTCAACCTATGCACGCCGACGCGAACGGGAAGAAGTTCCACATTTTCTTGACCCTATCAATGCCTACGATGTTAGTCTGCTGGCTTTTGACGAAGAGGGGAAAGCCGTTCCAGCCCCAGGGGTTTCTCGATGGGATTACGTTCGCGTACAAAGAACAGTTGAACGCTTAAAATTAACAGAACACCAGGCTTTGTCTGAAGAAAGGCGAAAAGTTTGGCAGCGTGCAAATCGTGCAATAAAAAATTACTACCAGGCAAAAAACGAAAGTACATCTTTCCATGCTGCAGGTGCACGAGAACTTCTGCGCCAAAGTGCGATGCAAATCGCAGAACTGACAAAGGCTAATGCGGAATTATCGTCTGTGGCCCGGTGGTGTGTGTTGTTACGGAATGACCCGCAGTTGGCTAGGTTAGTTAGCTGAGAGGGCCTAAAATATGCCAAAGCATCAAACCATCAATCAAGCTCTTGCTCTGATATTTGAAGGGATTGACCAGCTTCGAAAGACCTTCCCCAATCGAGCGTTTACTATTGACGGGCGTTTGGTCGGCGATGTCGGAGAGGTTATAGCCGCTTTGGAATACGATATTGCGTTGCACGAAACGTCACAACCTGATCACGATGCAACATCAACAGATGGCAGAAATGTTCAGATAAAGGCGACATTCAAAGAACAGCTGACCTTCAAAACAATCCCTGATTACTATCTTGGTTTCAAACTGTTTAAGGATGGTCGGTTTGAGGAAATCTACAACGGCCCTGGCGAAATCATTTATAAGCGCTATGGCCACAGGAAGGGTATTGGCAAACAGCTTCTATCATTTCCCATCTCTGAATTGCGAGAGCTTTCAAAGCGTGTCACGCCAGACCAACGAATACCAAAACGAAATTTATGATATTCAGATGGAGGTTAGAGGATGAGTTCTAAGCCATGTTGGTTTGTCGGATCATGCTTTGGTGGGAAAATCGACCAGACTCAGCGCTTTCTGACTGAAGGAATCTGGGAAGTTAATAATCCCTCCAATAATGAAATTGCGCACGTTAAGTCAATGAATGTAGGAGACCGCATAGCAATCAAAGCTACATACGTGCGTAAGAACGGCTTGCCTTTTGATAATCGTGGGGAAATAGTTTCTGTTATGGGAATAAAAGCAACAGGGACAATAACAGGTAATCCAGGTACCGGCTTGACAGTTGATGTTAAGTGGAATCAACAATCTGAACTTCGAGAGTGGTATTTTTATACCTATCAGCGAACTATTTGGCGTGTCTTACCTGGTGAGTGGGCCGCAGACGGTTTAATAGAGTTCGCTTTTGATGGTAAGCCTCAAGACATTGATCGCTTTCGTAATGCTCCGTTCTGGAAGGAACGGTTTGGCGACACTCCCACCGGCAAGCACAGATTCCAATGGACAAAATTTTACGATGCAATTGCAACGAAGCTGTTAGCTTACAAAGACAATAGATCGTCGTTGGTTTCTGCGATTCATGACATTGCGACCAGGGTGAATGGCCTTTCAATACTTCAAGATCAGTTCGCAGATAAAACTGCTGGGCCATTTAAAGATATTTGCCCCTTTACCACAATTGGTCTTTTCAACCGAGGTATTACGGATGTTAACCGTAAGAATATTGCAAAGGAGCTGGCTGGCTTCTTAGGCGTTGAAGAAGCAGTTCCTGAAACATTTGAAGGTATCCCAAGCCTGAACAACCAAAAGTCATGGTTTTATGGTTATGAGAAAGATCGTCTGCCTGGCGACATTGATGCATTATGGCGAATTTTTGCTTGTGCAATTCAATTTGCCGAATCGGATGATATTGAAGCTCGGGCAGCGTTTATCGATGCTTATGACGATGCAACACAACGGAATGGAGTTGGCTGGAACTTGACAATGGGACTGTATTGGATACGCCCCTGGTCATTCCCGACTCTTGATAGTCAATCCCGTGATTATCTGGAAAATAAACTCAAAATTGCTATCGGCCAAAATGGTCCCAAGGGGCGCTGCAATTCGTCCGATTATTTGAGCCTTCAGGAAATGCTTGAAACTCGATTTAAAGAAGAGGCCTTTCCAGTTCACTCATTTCCAGAATTGTCACTAGCTGCATGGTTGTATAAAGGAGATGCTGTTCCGGTGACCCAACCAAGTCAATCAAAAGGTTGGCTAACAACTGTTCGTAATTACATTAGAAAGCATTGCCAAGAGACAGGATCTAATCTTTTTTCTTTTCAAGACATGAAACAATACCTTCCAGAATTAAAAAACGCATTTCCCAATAGTAACACCCATGAAAATTCTCTTTCGTTTTACTTGCAAAGGCTTCGCGATGAGGGATTTATAAGATTTATTGATAATAAGGGGAATTATGAGCTGCTCAAGACGGAGTCCAGTGATGAACAAGATTCCGAAGCAACAGAGCCAGACATGGATGCAGAATTAGTTGCGGCCCCAATTATTCCGTATTCGATTGATGACATCTTTAATGAAGGGTGTTTTCTTGAGCGCTCGCAAGTAGAGATGATGCTTGAGAGGCTGCGTACGAAGAAGAATATTATCCTGCAAGGCCCGCCAGGCACAGGTAAAACCTGGCTGGCGAAACGACTTGCTTATGCACTTATGGGGCAACGTAGTGATAGTAAGGTGCGACCTGTCCAGTTCCACCCCAATCTGTCTTACGAAGATTTTGTTCGTGGCTTCCGGCCGAATGGCGATGGCAGGTTGTCGCTTGTAGATGGACCTTTTATGGAGATGGTTAACGCTGCATACAAGGACACGGCTATCCACGTTATTGTTATTGAGGAAATAAACAGAGGCAATCCCGCTCAAATATTTGGCGAGATGTTAACTCTATTAGAAGCTGACAAGCGAACTCCAAAAGAGGCGCTTGAATTATGCTATCGCCATTTTGAGGGTGAACGCACATATATTCCTGATAATCTCTATGTCATTGGAACTATGAACATTGCCGACCGCTCACTTGCTCTTGTCGATCTTGCTTTGCGGCGGCGCTTTGCATTTATTGATCTTGAACCAAGGCTCGGACAAGTATGGATAGACTGGGTCAACAAGCAATGCAAGATTGATATTGATGTTCTCAAAGAGATTGAGAAACGAATCCTGTCGCTTAATGAAGAAATCAGTGCTGACACGAGTCTGGGACGCCAATTTCGAGTTGGGCACAGTTACGTGACGCCACCTTTTGAGATTCCAATTGATGATGGCAGAGAATGGTTTAAGCAGGTTGTAGAAACCGAGATCAGCCCGCTCCTTAGCGAGTATTGGTTTGACGCTTCGGACAAGGCACGCAAAGCCAGTCAGCGGCTGACGGAAGGATTTTAGGTTTGAATCAGGCACCGGCGTCAACAATGCTTGATGATCAAATCACGGTTAACCGTATTGGCCGCATTCCTGTCCGGAATTTGTGGTTACTGATGCTCTACGCATCAGACCTCTTTCGTCATTTAGACAGAGGGAAAATCGATCTTGAGAAAAATCCCGACGAGATCCCCGATCTAATTGCAGAGTATCTGGCACGAGTGGTCGAGCATCGACTAATGCGAAATTTGAGTTTTGGTTATAGAGCCCGTTCTGCTGATCTTGGACGGGTCCGGGGCAGAATAGATCTCTTGAGGACAGAACGTCATCAACTACTAGCTCGCGGTAAAGTAGCATGTCGCTTTGAAGAGTTAACAGTTAACACACTTCGCAATTGTTTTGTTCGGTCAGCACTCGAATCAATTGCAAAAATCGTTACGCGCAAGGAGTTAGCCAGTCGTTGCCTGTCTCAAGCAAGTACGCTCAGAAGGATTGGGGTAACTGGTGAAAAGCCCAGTCGCTTGGAGATAAGCACAGATAGATTTGGACGACATGATGCAGATGATCAACTAATGATTATGGTTGCGAAGCTTGCGTTTGACTTGGCACTACCTACCGAATCGAGTGGCAGCAAACTTCTTACACTCCCCGACCGAGAAATAACTTGGGTCAGACGACTATATGAGAAAGCAGTTGCAGGCTTTTACGATGTTGTTCTGTCTCCAAGCGGCTGGCGTACAGAGGCAGGGAAATGCTTTGACTGGCAAATTGCAGAAAAGACAGCGGCAATTGACAAAATATTACCTTCGATGCGTACAGATATCATTCTGACAAATGATCTGGCGAATCGTCGAATAGTCATTGATACCAAATTCACTTCAATTGTAACAAAAGGGTGGTATCGAGAAGAATCGCTCCGAAGTGGATATATGTATCAAATCTATGCTTATCTCAGGTCCCAGGTAGGTAAAGGTGACGCTTTAACTGATAAAGCTTCCGGACTATTACTGCATCCGTCTATTGGGGAAATGGTTGACGAATCTGTGACAATCCAAGGTCATGCCATTAGGTTTGCAACTGTTGATCTAGCTGCGACAGCTGATGTAATTCGAGAACAACTATTGCGTGTTGTGGCACCGACAGAAATAGCAATCAAATCATAAACCAAGGGCTCTGAATGACGACAATCAGAAAGCCTAAATCTGCCAGCCGCCGCAAATCCCCCCCAATTCAATATTGCACCTACATGATCGAATTTATTGATTGGAAGGTGCGTTACTCCTTTTCTACCAACAGAAACAGACCCAGGACACTTGGGCCATATTCCGAGTATTCAGTCATTGATATCACTGGTAGGTTGATCCTGCCTGAGAAACATGCTGATACTGTCATTGAATGCAATATCTACGGCAGAAGAGAGTATGACCCTTACATATCGAGCCCTGAAGATTATGACAAGGTCGATTCGCACTCTGTAGGAATCATCAACATCAGAAAAGATTATTCGAGTTTTTGGGGGTGGGTGCCATTCACAGCATTTCCTATGATCGCCAATATGTTTGCAACCAAGGATTTCAATTATCTCCAACTGTTTGGTGAACCCTTGAAGTACCGATCAGCCAGTATCTATTCAATTGATCTGCGTAAGGATTATGACCCCGAAGATTGCTAACTTAAGGAGTCTCAAGATCGAATCTTGCTAGTTGCGGCATAAATTTTCGGTGTTTTAATGGAACAGCAAACTGAAAGTGTTAAAAAGCTGCTAAAAGACACGAAATACCTTCAAAACCGCTTATTTCTCCATAATTGAGACTATTTTTACCTCTTCCTGCTGTTTTTTTGCCGAATTTGTCGTAAAATGCATTAAAATCCGCAACAAAACAGCATAACTACTTGAAATAAGGCAGTATTTGTGATATATTTGCCACAATCAAGCGATTTGTAAACTTCATCATGAGTCACTGACGCATACCGGTAAACTGACGAAGCAGCAAGCCCTCCATTAGAATCACTCTGCAGTACCGCCCCAAATTCACCGCTTTACAGGAAGTTACACAATTGCTCAACAGAGTTTCCGTAACCGGGCAACTGTTAGTGTCGAAGTTTGTCCATATTTCGTCAGGGTATCAATGCGTGCAAAATTACCCATTAAAGGAGGTGATAACTGGCTTCGTAGCATGATGTTATTGATGTAACACAACGAAATACGAAAGGCGTTGATCCAAGATGCTCTTTCGAGAAATGGAGCTGTAATGAGAGTACCTTTTAGGCAACAGGCCACAGGATATGACTGCGCGCCGACCTCGTTAATCAATGCACTATGCTACCTGTTCAAGCGAGCGCAACTGCCGCCGTATGTCGTACATCGAGTCTATAAAGACAGTCTCGATCACGCAGCCGCACGTGGCACATCCAGCCAGGCTATTATGGAGATGGGCCATTGGCTAAGCTGCTACCGCGAAAAGCGATTCGATAAATTTGCCGTTGAATCCTCATATATCTATGGCAGCGAGGTACATCTGAGACCTACGAGTGAGATCGTCACATGCCTCGGTGACGGTGGCGCAGCACTGATCTGTGTGCATGTCAGTAGGTATGATCGGCATTGTCTGCTGGGTCTGCGCTATGAAGGCGGCTGGCTATACTGCTATGAGCCGCATCCTCGCACCAGACGTTTTATCGACTGCGCCGCGGTTCAATTCATCGAACCAACCGCAATTCATGCCCCGAATGTACGTATCCGTGGCGACTGGTTAGAAAAGGACTTTGAGCAGGTTGTCTATCCACATGATCGCAAATATGTTTTCGGCAGCATCGACAATCGTGAATGCCTCCTGCTAAAGCGTATTCACCAAAAAGTTCCACCATAGGTGGCAGTTACCAGGGATTTTGTCTAATACACAGCAACCAGACGGCCCGAGACTTCATTGTTTCGGGCCGCACCTGTTTAAAGGGGGTGAGAGCCGGAGAACCTAGCAGTTAATGTTCTCGTTCATGCGAATCTAGTAATAAGCTTAGAAAGGAGCAATGACATGGAGGCAGTCTGCAAAGCTGATTTCGAGAGAAGAGTCAATTCATATAAGGATGCTGTTGCTGTTCTGAACCAGGCAAAAAAAGCAAAAAAAACTACCTGTCGGATAATTGTTCCTGATGTTGGTTTTCACGATATCTACGGTGTCTGGTTTTTCGGACGGCTGAAAGAAATCATTCTGCACGTTGGCATAGAGATGTTCGGAGTTGATCTCGGGAAACAAATGCACGTTTTTGTGGATGTTGAACCGAAGAAAATCAGCGACGGGGTTCACGAGATATCCGTTTACGGCCATCCGTGCCGATTATACAAATGGACGGCGCAGGGGTTTCATCGCGGACTAGTGGTACTGGCGGATGATGAAGAGGCAAATAAGAATGCTGAAGTTTACCGAAAAAGCGGGACCTGGTCGTGGATGCTGTAATGTAAGTCCTCTTTTCAACGTACAGCATTTCTGAAGCAATCATCTAGAAGGCACACTGCATCTCAAAATACTCTGACTACGCCCTCGTTCTCAAAAGTTCTAGGGCGTTGTCTTTTGGAGGAAGCATGAAATCTTACACTCAAGGACTTATCGGCATGGATGTTAAGCCGCGTAGAAACACGCGAGTAAGGAAGAACCATTTCAAGCCATCCTATTCACACTGGCTGTACCCCGCAATTATCACTCTGATATGCCTGATCGTTGTGATCGGCATACACTAAGGAGAAATTATGAGACGAAGACAAACTATTCGAGTTGAGTACGCTACAAAGTTCAATCCCGGCAAGATTTTAGTATCCAAAGGCGTTAATGACTTGCTCGCCGAAAACGAAGATTTCCCCCAACATGTATTCCTGTCGCTGAATCGGCACCTAGCAGGTGATTGGGGTGATCTATGCGAGGATGACCGAGAAGCAAATGAAACAGCCCTACTTGATGGAGAACGGCTTTTCTCGGCCTACAAGGGAGAGGAAGTCCCGCCCGTTTGGATCATCACGGAGAGGGATCGGTCAGTTACCACCATATTGTTTCCAGATGAGTACTGAATAAGTATCTTGGAAAAACTCACAGGAAAGGGACCAAGAGGCAACGGATAATTCTGTTGCCTCTTTTGTCAGGTAAAAATATCGTGCGACTCAATGCAGGTACATAACTTGGGGATATCTGAGTCATCACGGACCGGGATCGGTCAGTGACAATGGTATTGTTTCTAGATGAATATTGGTTAAATGACTGCGAGCTTCTGAATTATGCTGAGAAGTTCCGCTCTCAGTTTTTCACTACATTTCACTGCTAGCAACGCTTACAACGTTCACGCATACGTTCACGCTTTTCAGGTTGCAATAAAAAAGGGCTACAGCTTGTCGCTGTAACCCATTGTTTTTGTGGCGGAGAGGTAGGGATTCGAACCCTAGGTACGTTGCCGTACACCTGATTTCGAGTCAGGCACCATCGACCACTCGGACACCTCTCCGTGGGACAGTCTGTATATCCTATCTGAATCATTATTTCAAGTTTGGTTTTCCTGACACGACTGATTTGTTCTGTTTACTAACAGCCAGTGGGTATTGAGACTATGCAAAAGATGTCTTTATACGTCGGCACTTTTAATTGATGAATTTCCAGAATTGATATCAGCGCTGCACCTCGAACAGAGCTTAGGCAGTTCAGCAAAGCTCCAGAAACGGGAAGCTCCAGGGGGGATTTGCATCAACAGTGTACCGCATTTTATGCATGTTATTTTTTTGTCCATGAAAATTCAGTCACCTGTTGTGAACAACCTGAGGTCTCTTAATGTAGATTTTTCTTTTTCCTGGATGCTTTCTTTTGGGTGGCTGTTTTTGAGTGGCTGTGGTCTTCTTCTATTAATTCAATAAGTTCTTTTACATCATTCTTCTTTGGATCAAGTCTGTTCGCATGGGCCAGCGCCTCTCGTGCTTTTTCTTTTTCAGAAATGCCGAGGTAGCTGCGGGCAAGTGCCTGATATGCGAGTGCTGTCGGATTGATTCTGATTGACTGCAGGAATGATTGTATAGCTGCCTGATAATCCTTGAGATACTCTCTGACAATGCCCATACGGTAATAGTTGATACTATTGGCAGGGTACCTGGCAATTTCATCCTTCAAAAATGTTGTCAGCTCATGGTATTTTTTTTCCTGTACCAATATGCCAATCAGCCTTTTTCTCTCCTGTTGGTCATCCCTGTCAATTACAAGGATTTCTCGACACAGTTTTTCTGCAGACGCCAGATTTTTTCTTTTGATTTCAAGCTTTATCAGCTCTCTTCGTGGTTCAAGGTTATTTTGATCAAGTTTGATTGCAAGTTGAAGAGACTTTTCTGCATCATTAAGGTTGCCAACCATTTCATATACTTTTGCTAGTCTAAAATGCATGACCGGGTTATCGGGTGCGTTGTGAATGATTTTTTCGTATTCGGTTATCGCCTTATGCACATCACCTTTGAGTGTATATATTTCAGCAAGCCTACGGAGCGCGTCGCCATTGTTAACATTCAAGGTCACGCAATATTCATATTCATTGACGGCCTTTTCAATTTCCCCCTTGCGCTCTAAAATAACTCCGGCGCTGTAATGAACGTCTGAGTCATTGGGAGACATTGAAAGCGATTTCTGATAGTTCTTAAGTGCATCATCATCATTTCCGACAGCAAGGTACGCATCACCGAGTTTCTGATAGATTCCCGGCGTTGCATGCTTTTTGGCAGCAGCGGTATATTCTCTGATTGCAGTCGGGAAATCACGGTGGAGAAAATGTGAGTCACCCAGATTTACAAGAGACTCGAATTCATCATCAATTGAACCGCCGGCTAACTTCAACTCCGCTGCGGCAGCCTTGGCATCCCCAGATGAATTCAAGGCATCGGCAAGTTCACGATGCAGAGTGGAATCATCCGGCTTTAACAAAATAGCCTGTTTTAACAACAAAATGCCTTCCGGGAGACGTTGCTGGTGAATAACTATCTGTGCCAGTGCGGCTTTTAGTTTTGGATCATTGGGAGAGAAGAAGAGTGCCTGTCTGGTTACGGTTTCTGCGTCTTTCCAGTTCTGCAGGGCGGAATAGGCTTTGGCCATTCTGGAAAGCGAATCAGCAGTGTACGGAATACCAAAGGCACTGGCTTTTTTATAATGATACAGGGCCAGCGAATATGCGTTCGTATCATTGAGCAGTTCTGCCAACGCAAGATGATAGCGCGGGTTTCTGCCCCCCTCCTCAATGGCCATAACTAACGAGACCATCGCGTCAGATTTATTATTCAGTGCTATCTGCAGAAGTCCTTTTCGGCCATATGCATCGTAAAAATGCTCATCGATAGCTACCGCTTTATCGTAGTAGTCAATTGCCTGTTCAGGACGTTTACCGATTTCATTTTTCAGACCTGACAAAAAACTATTTGCGGCACCGTCATGGCAGAGTTCAGCCACCTTGCCCTCGATCTCATCTGGAAACACATTAAAATTTTTATTTTGTTGTTTGAAAACCAGATCATTTGCTGCATTACAACGCTCTTCCCTGGATTTACCCCATGTGAAGCCGCTGCAGAACAGTGAAATAATGATTAAGAATATAAGCAGTTGTCTCATTATCAATCCTGGTAAATGTTGTTTTGACTTTATGCTGTGTAACGCAGCATTTTTCTGAAAAATTCAAGTACGAACTGAATGAGTGATTTATTGCGAGGCATGGCGGATAAATGGTCTACTCGGCTGTTGTCCCCTATAGAAGCCGAATATAAACCGTTTTTCTCTATTACCGGTAATTGGCCCGGATAACCGAAACAACTTTGAATAATTCCTGACATTCATTGGTGAACAGCTTCAATAATATTTTGAGTTCCATGCCCTTCAGCATCAGGTGTCAGATACCGCAAAGTGCATTAAAACGGCGACGGGCAGGAAATATTGGAATGGGAGGTAGTTTCCAGATATTATCCAGCCCGCAGCCAACTGTTTCAAAATGATAGCAGTCCCCCACACGAAAGCGCACCAACGATCTTCGCGTACACAGACCCCTGAACGAAATCCACACACTGAGTGAACTGTTTTGATATGCGGCCTCACATGAACATGCCTATTTTTGAATTACAAATTCGTCTCTCCGGTTTTTTGCCCACGCTGCTTCATCGCTTCCCTGTACAGCAGGTTTTTCTTTGCCGTAGCTAACTACTGAAATCCTGCCCGAGGGCACCCCCAAAGTCGTCAAGTATTTCTCGGCTACTTTTGCACGTCGTTCCCCAAGTGCCAGATTGTATTCAGCCGAACCACGTTCATCACAATTTCCCTCAATACGTATGCTGTTGTCTTTCAGGCTTTTCATCAGGACTTCCGCGCTCCTAGTCAATGTATCCCGCGCTGTTGTGCTCAAAGCGGAACTGTCAAAGTTGAAATATACATTTTCCAACGATGGCTGAACTGCTTCTGCTTGTACAGTCTGCCGGACAACGGAGGGTGACGAAGTTGGGGTTTTTGACTCAATACCTGTATTCCGGTGTTCTTCCTTGTTCTGATTTGACACTGCTGCACTAGCCGCAGGTGCGATAAAAGCCGCTTTGTTCACCGTTTCAGCGGCGATCGGGTTATCCTTTTTGACAACTTCCTTATTGGCGCACCCCGCCGACACCAGCACTCCCAAACATCCAATTGCTAATACAGATTTTCCAAACATATTCATGGTCTAACTCCTTTTTTTGTGTCAGTTGACACCTTAAGTTTCATGTGGTAATAATTTACTACACAAACTATTATTATGTCAAATCATATTGCAGGGGAGATCCTATGGCAGAATTCGGTGCTGGAAATGATGTGAATCATACGAATACTGCTGTTCAGGAAAATCCGGATGACAAGCTCCTTGGAGAAGCGTTCGAATGGCTGCACAACCTGTCACACGTATTCGATGGAAAATCGCGGGAGATTGAGAAGATAACCGGACTCAGCAGGGTTCATGCACTGACCATCAAAGTGATACATCTCTCACCGTCAATCACCGTCTCTGAACTTGCTCGACGAATGCGCATCAGTTCTGTCTCTATGGTTCGGATACTCGACCGCTTGGAGAAACAGAAACTAATCAAAAGGATACGTTCAGATAAAGACCGTCGGGTTGTGGAACTCATGGTTACGGATAAGGCAACTGATATTGACGTGATACTTAAAAATATGACACTCGATATATTAAGGTGTTGTCTTGTCGGAAAGGGGAAAAATGATCTGTCAGCCAATATCAAATTATTCTATGATCTGTCGCTATTTCTGAGAACAAACAGCTTCGATTCTTATCGTGCATGAGTAGTTGCAGTCGTGGAAGGAACAACAGTATAATTCAGCATCCATACAGACATGTTTTGATCAGCGAGTCCGGAAAAATGAGTTTAATCGATTCAATTCCGTAACAAAAGGAGTCGTATGTCGATATCTACACCTGATCGGACTCCACTGCGGAACGTACTTCACAAGTTGTGTCTGGCAATTGGCCAGTACCTCGACAGGAAGTCGTCCGATGTACAGCACAAGGAAGTTATTAAAGAGCTGTATGAACGAACCGAACTGTCGGGAAGTTATGTGGGGGCGTTGATCTTTGCCAATCTGATCGCACTGCTGGGTCTGCTTTCCAACAGCGTAGCGGTAGTAATCGGAGCGATGCTCATTTCGCCACTTATGGGGCCCATCTTTTCACTGGGTCTTTCCTTTGCCATGGGCCATCTGACGTTAGCCCGCAAAGCAGCAAGAATTATTGGTGCCAGTGTTCTGCTTACAGTGATTGTTGCTGCTATTTTTACGGTATTTTCACCTCTCAAGGAAGCAACTCCTGAAATCCTTGCCCGTACCCACCCGAACATCTATGACCTGCTTGTGGCTATTTTTGCCGGAGCTATCGGTGCTATTGCACTCTGCACCCGAAAAAACTATCTGTTTACCACTGCCGGAATAGCAATTGCCACGGCCGTTATTCCCCCACTCAGCGTTGTCGGGTATGGTGTCGGTACCCTGCAACTCTCCATGGCCATGGGTGGGTTTCTCCTCTTTTTTACCAACCTTGTCGCAATTGTTATCAGTTCCGACATCGTTTTTATGCTGCTGCGTTTCCGCTCTTCAATGGTTGAAGAAAACAGCTACCCGCTAAAGCTCAGAGTGAAAATACTCGCAGTTACTCTGTCGGTGATATCCATCCCGCTGATTGTCACGTTGGTTAACGATGTTCGCAGACTGAATCTTTCCAAGCGGATAGAGCAGACTCTCAACAGTCATTTAAATTCGGAGGGAAACTCACGTCTGACCGGGTTTTCGGTTAGCCGGGAGGGCAATGATGTAAAAGTGCTGGCATCCGTGAATACTGTTGCCGGAATAGACGCCGCAACTGAAACCAGGCTGAAAAAAGATCTGGCTTTGACGACTAAACATTCCGTCAAGCTGGAACTTGAACAGATCATCGTCAAAGTAGGAGCGATCAAAGCTTCGGAAGCATCGCTGACAAAAAGCATCATTTCCCTTCCGCCACCCCCCAGAGAAACACTTGCAACTTTGCGCGGCAAGACTCTGGGAATGATCAAAGAAGCCTGTAGCGAAGCGGGAACGTTTCTTGCCCCCTGGCCGGTCAAAAACTGTGGCGTTACCTTCAGCGACGGTGCCGGACCGGTAACCATTCAGCTGAAAGTTGGCCGTGATTTTGGTTTAAGCGACCAGGAACAGCGCTGGCTTGCAATTGCGGTTGAAAAAAAACTTGATTATCCAGTCATGTTGCAGGCAGAAACCGCTCCACTCTTTGCTGACCTGAATCTCGATGAGAACGGTATCCCGGATGACGCCGGCAAAAAAGAGTTGACGGTACTCAAGGATCTCGCGCGTAAAAATCTTCCCCTGCGGCTGGTGGTTTACTATCCGCGGGGAAACCGTTCAATGACTGCTCTCAACCTGAAAAAAGCACATGTTCTGAAAAAGTATCTGGAAAAAGAAGGTGCCGTACCCGCTGGATTGCTTGTATTCAAGGCTTCCGGGACCACCTGGCGAATTAAAATAGTGGAGGAACATGCAACGTTTTAAAACGGTACAATATCCGGATACATTGTAGGTCGTCGTTATAATGCATAAAAATACCGAGGTGGAGGCCCTGTGGATACTTTTTACTTGATACAGGTGCCATTTCCGAAGCTGGGGCATCTTTCTTCAAAGTCTGGGCTCCCCTATGGATATGCTGGCAACGTCAACCCATGACACCAAACGGAGCGAGGATGTGCGCGCCAGAATCAACGTGCTCTCGGAAATCTCTGATCAGTGGCGGGAATGCCTCTTCCGCCGGGGGAGGCAGAACCGGAAACTGAAGATGATCGTCGACGGCAGGCCGGCACCGAGCCGCAATGAAGCGTACCTGTTCTACCAGACGTTAGTCGCTAGCTGGCCGTTCTGCAGCACCACGGATGAAGAATTCTCCGAATTTCGTACCCGCATCAAGGAGTACATGCTGAAAGCCATGCCTGAGGCCACAGTGCATACCAACTGGATCAGCCCTTACTTACTTCGTGAAGACGCAGTAATGTATTTTATTGACACAATACTGAAGGATACTGCGCCTGATTCTTTTTTGCATGATTTTGCTTCATTCCAGAAATCGACCGCCGCCCGTAACATATGTAACAATTACGTCTTTCACTTTCAGACATTCTTTCGGTGTTTCCCGTTGCTGTGCTGGAACTTATTGACGGTTCTATAACATGAAACAAGAGGAGCTCTGATGCTGGATAAACGTGGCTGTGGAATATTGCTGCATCCGTCTTCTCTGCCGGGGTCCGGCGGGATAGGTACGCTGGGATCAGATGCCCGACGTTATATTGATCTGCTGCATGCGATGGGGATGTCATACTGGCAGGTGCTCCCGTTGACACCGCCTGCCTGCGGCAACTCTCCCTATTCTGCATTTACAGCTTTTGGCGGTAATCCTCTTTTGATAGATCTGGAGCGGATTATTCATGAAGGAGACCTTTCTCCTGATAGGCGCGCTGACAATTACCCGGAAAAATATGTCGATTTTGCCGCGGTTACCGAACAAAAAATGGCGTTACTTTACCAGGCTGCCTCACAATTCCTGAACAGGATCAACAGTTCCCGTTTCAATGAATTTTGTGACTTTTGCGAATCAACGCCATGGCTGCATAATTATGCACTCTTCATGGCTCTCAAACGTCGATACCATGGAAACAGCTGGAATCTTTGGCCCGGTGATGCGGCACGACCGACGACTGACATGCGTCGTAAACTGTCGCTTGAGCTTGAGACGGAAATTGCGATCCAGAAATATTTACAGTGGCAATTTGCCCGGCAATGGCAGGAACTGCGCAGCTATGCCAATCAGAGGAATATCTCGGTTATCGGCGATATCCCGATCTTTGTTGCCTATGACTCTGCCGATGTCTGGGGTAACCGGGATAATTATCTCCTGGATGAGAATGGTAAATCTACCTTTGTGGCCGGGGTGCCACCTGACTACTTCAGTGCAACAGGGCAGTTGTGGGGCAACCCGCTCTATGATTGGAGAGCGTTGAAACGCTCCGGATATCAATGGTGGATTGATCGCTTTTCGGCAACGTTCAAACTTTTTGACCTTGTCCGGGTTGATCACTTTCGCGGTTTTGAGGCCGCATGGCATATACCAGCAGACGGGCAGACGGCACAAACTGGTGAGTGGGTGCCGGGGGCGGGGGAGGAACTCTTTGATGCACTCTCTGCTGCTCTTGGACCTCTTGCTGTAATTGCAGAGGATTTGGGGGTCATTACTCAGGAAGTATTGGCGCTTCGTGATCGTTACAACTTCCCCGGAATGAAGATTCTTCAATTCGCATTTGATCATGATCCGGCCAATCTTCCGCATAATCATGTCAGGCACGGAGTTGTCTATACCGGTACACATGACAACAACACGACCCAGGGGTGGTATCTCGCTGCATCGGATGACGTGCGCGCCGAAATGCATGCATACCTCGGTTGTGACGGTGATGATGGTGCGGGCAACCTGGTTCGTGCTGCGCTGATGTCAGTTGCCAATACGGTAATAATTCCGTTACAGGACATATTAAAACTCGGCAGTGAAGCGCGCATGAATGTTCCCGGAACGCCATTCGGTAACTGGGAATGGCGCTTTACCTGGGACATGATTCCAGAGGGCCTGGCAACATACGTGCTGAGTCAGGTGAAGCGTTACGACAGAGTCTCATACGGGGAAAACGGCTATGCGCAAAGAAGTTTCGACTCTCGAGGATAACCCTTTCTGGTATCGTGATGCGGTTATTTACCAGGTTCATATTAAGGCATTTGCCGACTCAAATGCTGACGGAACCGGTGATTTTATCGGCTTGATCGGTAAGCTTGACTATCTGCAGCAGCTCGGTATCACGGCGGTCTGGCTGCTACCGTTTTACCCCTCTCCGCAACGGGATGACGGCTACGACATCTCCGATTACTATAGTGTCAACCCGGGCTACAACACCCTTCGTGAGTTCAGGCAGCTGCTCCGCTCTGCCCACAGTCGCGGTATTCGCGTGATAACGGAACTGGTTCTCAACCACACCTCGGATCAGCATCCCTGGTTCCAGCGCGCCCGGCTTGCAAAGTCCGGTTCCGTACATCGGGACTACTATGTCTGGAGTGACACACCGGAAAAATACCGTGAAGCACGCATCATTTTTCAGGACTTCGAAACCTCAAACTGGAGTTGGGATCCCGTTGCCAAGTCCTATTACTGGCATCGCTTCTATTCCCACCAGCCAGATCTCAATTTTGACAATTCACGGGTGCAGTCGGAGATGCTGCGGGTGATTGATTTCTGGATGCGGATGGGAGTTGATGGCGTTCGTCTCGATGCCGTCCCCTACCTGTTCGAACGGGAAGGGAGCAATTGCGAGAACCTTCCCGAAACCCATAATTTTCTCAAAAAACTGCGCTCTCATCTGGACAGCTCATTCAAGAACCGCATATTGCTTTCCGAGGCGAACCAGTGGCCGGAGGACGCCGCAGCTTATTTCGGTGACGGCAACGAAAGCAATATGGCCTTTCATTTTCCGCTGATGCCACGCATGTTCATGGCAATTGAGATGGAAGACCGCTTCCCGATCGTAGATATCCTTGACCAGACCCCGACCATTCCGGAGGGGTGCCAATGGGCCATCTTCCTGCGTAACCATGATGAGCTCACCCTGGAAATGGTAACCGATGAGGAACGGGACTACATGTATCGGGTCTACGCAACCGACCCTCGTGCGCGTATCAATCTTGGCATCCGCCGGCGGCTGGCTCCATTGATGGGCAATAACCGCCGCAAAATCGAACTGATGAACATGCTGCTGTTCTCCCTGCCGGGAACGCCGATAATCTACTACGGTGACGAGATCGGTATGGGTGACAACTACTTTCTGGGCGACCGGAATGGAGTACGTACCCCGATGCAGTGGAATCCGGACAGAAATGCCGGGTTTTCGACGTCAAGCCCCCAAAGGCTGTTTTTGCCTGTTATCATCGATGCTGAATATCACTACGAATCTATTAACGTAGAGAATCAGGAACGCAATTCCTCGTCCCTGCTCTGGTGGATGCGTCGTACAATCGCCATGCGCAAACGTTTCAAGGCCTTTGGTTGTGGCAGCCTGGAGATGCTGCCGTCTGATAACCCCAAAGTACTGACTTTTATTCGCAGTTATAAAGACGAAAAACTTCTAGTTGTCATCAATCTCTCCCGATTTGCCCAGACGATCGGTGTCGATCTTTCTCGTTATTCCGGTCTGATCCCCGAGGAGGTCTTCAGTCGCAACCGTTTTCCGATTATCCAGGGAAATCGCTATCACTTTACTATGGGTCAGTATGACTATTTCTGGTTTGTGTTGCGTACCACCGAGGCCCAGGCTGAACCTTGTGATGATGAATGCATGAAGCTTAAACTGCGAGAAGGGCATCCGTGGTGGGACGTGCTGACAGGTAAAACGGGAGAGCGATTATGTAACGACATTATGCCTCGTTATCTGCAGCGGGTGTTCTGGTTTTTCGGGAAAGGGCGGGTTATCAGGCAAATCAGCATAATCGACAGCTGTCAGTTGAGACAGGAAGACACTCTGTTCCTGCTGGTGTTTATCAAAGTTACCTATACGGACTGGAATCCCGAGGTGTATCAGATTCCGATGACCTGGATTACCACCGAACAGTTGCACGCCATGACGGAGCGGCACCCGCTGGCAACGATAGCAGCGCTGTCTCTCGGTGATGGAGAGGGTGTACTGTGCGATGCGATTTATTTCGAGGATTTTCGGACACTTCTCTTTAATCTGATAAGCGGACGGACTCGAGTCCACTGCGATAATGGTTCCCAGTTGGTCGGTCTGCGCGGGAGTGGTGTGACGAAAAACTCACCACCACGGACAGAGCTGTTTCCCAGCAGGGTTGCATCGGTAGAACAGAACAACAGCAGTATTCTCTATGGCGATCGTTTGCTCTTTAAAATGTATCGTAAGCTGGAGGACGGGATCAATCCGGAGCCGGAAATTCTTCGTTTTCTGGCCGGCAGGTTCCACAACTCGCCTTCATATGCGGGAAAAATTGAATACCGTACCGGCAGCAATAAGGTGTACGATATCGGCGTTCTGCAAAATCATGTTTCCTCCCATGGCGATGCCTGGCGGAACACCCTGACCAGTCTCACGCAGTTTATGGAATATCTGCTGTCTCATAAACACGAATTTGAAAAACTTCCGGCGCCGCTGCCAACTATTCTGGGAGTCGGTGAAAGCGGAATTCCCGACCAGTTTCGAGAACTTGTCCGTGGACTGCATCTGGAAATGGCCCTGCTGCTTGGACGTCGCACTGCAGAAATGCACCGGACACTCGCATCAGGTTCTGCAGACAGCAACTGGAATATGGAAGAATTTTCGACCCTCTATCAGCGATCTATTTTTCAGTCAATGCGCGGTAATGTGCGAAGAACTTTTCAGGCGTTGTCGGCACATGTCGAGCGACTGCCCGATAACATTCAGCGCCGGGCCACTCGAGTACTCATGGCTGAAAAGGAAATTATTGCCTGTCTGCAAAAAATTACCGGACGAAAAATCTCCGCCATGAAATGCCGAATCCATGGCGACCTGCATTTAGGGCAGGCTCTTTTTACCGGCAAGGATTTTGTTTTTATCGATTTTGAGGGAGAACCAGTTCATTTTCTGAGCGAACGACGCCTGAAGCGCTCGCCTCTACGGGATGTTGCCGGCATGATACACTCGTTTCACTATGCCGCCATGTCGACACTGGTTCACCACTGCTCCAGCCACCCCGACGACCTTCCTCTCCTCGATCCTTGGCTTGAGGCCTGGTATGTTTACGTCGGTGGTTCGTATTTGAAGGCATATCTGCATGCCATGAAAAATTCGCCGCTGGTGCCTGCGAACAGAGATGAACTTTCCATTATGCTGCGCTGCTTCCTTTTTGATAAAATGATCCACGAGCTTGGCTACGAGTTGCACAGTCGTCCGGCCGGTATCGATCTTACCTTGAGAGGTATTGAAATGCTGCTGAAAGAGCTTCGCTCCGCGCAGCCGTTGGCATCTTGACAGCTGTTATTCTTACCGGAGGCGTTGTCCTGACAGTCGGCATGTTCTTCATTGGCTTGGGGAGAAATGATATGTTTGAGGTACGGGTGTCATGACGGGACATTACGCTGTGTTCACTGCTTCGCTGCTGTGTACCGCACTGATAGGCTATATGGATCATCTGACCGGCGCCCAGGTTTCCATGCTGATGTTGTACGCCGTACCGGTTCTTCTCTCCTCCCGGTACTGCGGCAGGATCGAGGGGGTGATTGTCGCGTGTGGAGCCGCTGTGAGCTGGATTGTTGTCAACCAGTTCCATAAATTACCGGGAGATAGTTACGTTATTTTCTCCTGGAACGCATTTACACGATTCGGTATTTTTGTACTGATCGCGTATGCCGTGTCATTGCAGGGGAAATTGAAGCATGCACTGGCGATGGAAGCTCTCAGGGCTGATACTGATAGCTTGACCGGCCTTTTGAACAAAGGGGCTTTTCGTGACCGGATGGAAGAAGAACTGAACCGGACACGTCGCTACAATCATCCGCTGTCACTGGCGTTTGTAGATCTTGACAATTTCAAGCAGATCAATGATTCCCAGGGGCACACCCGTGGCGACAAACTTCTGCAGGATGTCGGTGAAACATTGCGGAATGCCATACGTAACACCGATATCCCCGGTCGTATTGGAGGTGACGAGTTTGCTATCTGCTTTCCGGAAGCGGATGAGGAGAGTGTACGCAAAGCGATTCGTAAACTGGTTCAGGCTCTTGATATCATGACCAGTCAATCGGGTTGGCAGGTGACCGCCAGCATCGGTGTCGTGACCTGTGTCGATCTCAATGAAACCTATGATTCCCTGCTGGGGACGGCTGACAGGTTGATGTATGCCGCCAAGGAGAAAGGAAAGAATACTGTGGAGTTTATGACTTTAGGTAAATAACCAGCAGTATCCGGAATAGGTGAAGCCGTTTTCGCAGAGTGATCAGGGAGATGGACCATGCATATACTTACCGAATGGCTGCAGAAAACTACCGGTGTTCCGTTAGAAATCTACAGAAATCTTATTATCTCCCTGGCCAGTGTACTGGTACTCTGGATTTTGCGCCGTCTGGTGTTACGGGCTGTCTGGCGCCGTTCCGAAAATCAACGGACCCGATATCATTGGCAAAAAATTTCCAATTATGTAACCTCCGTTATTGCCTGTTTGCTGATTGGCCGGATTTGGCTGCAGGAGTTTCAGTCCGTAACCACCTTCCTGGGACTTGTCTCCGCCGGTCTTGCCTTTGCCATGAAAGATCCTCTGGTAAATGTGGCGGGATGGTTTTTTATCATCTGGCGCCGCCCGTTTGAAGTAGGCGACCGTATTCAGATCGGTGTGCACGCGGGAGATGTGATTGATTTGCGTGTTTTTCAGTTTACCATCATGGAAATAGGCAGTTGGGTCAATGCCGATCAGAGTACCGGCAGAATTGTGCATATCCCCAATGGCAGAGTATTTCTCGAGCCGCAGATAAACTATACCAAGGGATGGTTCGATTATATCTGGAACGAAATCCCCGTACTTGTCACGTTCGAAAGTAACTGGAAAAAAGCGAAGCGTATCCTGCAGCATGTTGCGACATCTCATTCCAGCCACCTGATCCCTCTTGCAGAACGAAAACTGGAAGAATCGGCAAAGGAATTTGTCATAATTACTCCCCAGCTGGAATCAACTGTCATTACATCCGTCGAGGCGAGCGGGGTGCTCCTGACAATCCGGCATCTCTGCGAACCACGCCGGAGACGCGAAAGCAGCGAGGAAATCTGGGAGGCAATCCTGAATGAATTTTCCGGATGCGGCGATATAGACTTTGCATATCCAACCCAACGGTTTTACGACAATATTAAGGAAGGAAAAACATATCCCGGAGAAAAAATATGACATGTAAATTAACTGTTTCACTGGTAGTTGTTTTTTTCTTCTTACGTGCTTCTGCGGTACATGCGTTCGTATTTGACGTCTGGAAGTCCGGAATGAAGGAGAACAGCGTTATCGAAACAGGAAAAGCGAAGGGTATCAATATAGTCTTTGATGCAGGCAGCTTTTCGTTACTGGGTGATAAAAAACCGGATAAACTTGCCGTCAAAGTCGACTATACGGGAAGCATTAAACTCATGGGCTACGATGCCAAACTACTTTTTTCCTTTACCCCTGAGAGTCGGGTTCTGCATTCGCTGCGTGTATCACTTAATCTGCCGATGTCATCTGACAAGGCGGATATGGAAGTACTTGCCGATTCAATTGCGAAGCAACTTGATAATAAATACAAGGAGCATGGCACACCGTCTGTTGACAGCTTCATAGGGCAGATTGTCGACAAGGTGCGTAATATTGGGCGGCGCAGTTGGGTGGGGAAGGGGGATGCAGTGACGATGGAATCAACCTGGAAGATGGTCGGTGGCGAGGTCGTCGTCATGTAC
>JAQTXD010000096.1 GCA_028688955.1 Desulfuromonadaceae bacterium | reverse complement strand
CGGCTACAATTCGCGACGCTGTGGTGAAATCTGCAACTGTCAGATTCATGTTTAATACAGATTTGCCTACCAGAGTATTAGGTAGTTCCCGCTCGATCAACGCGCCGCTCGGCACTCGCCCGGCGGTTGGGTGGTTTTTTTGGGCAGTGGCACCCTGGCCTCCAAATGCAAAGGAGTTGGTCAGGACCGAACCTTGAGCGACAGCATAGACCTGATTGTCGGCACCCTTCAGAGGTGCCATGAGCAGTGTGCCACCGGCGATGCTCTTTGCATCTCCCAGTGATGAAACGAGAACATCCAGACGATTACCCTGCTTGGCAAACGGCGGCAGCGTTGCGGTTACCATGACAGCGGCAACGTTTTTGATTTTGTTGTCAATGACGGTGGTGGTAATGCCCATTCGCTCAAGCATGTTTACCACTGACTGAGTCTGCATTCTGGTCTGGTCACTGTCTCCGGTCCCGTTCAGGCCGACCACCAGACCGTAGCCGATCAACTGGTTGTCGCGTACACCTTCGAAAGAGGCAATATCCTTGATGCGGATGGCATGTGCAGTACCTGTCAGCAGAATAAGTAATGCAAAAAATATGGAGGCTACGCTGATCTTCATGTGTTTATCCTGTTGAATATCGAGAAAGAGTCGCTCAGAATGGCCAGATTTTATTGAAAATCGTCATTAGCCAGCCAGGACTCTGCTGGTCGGAAATAATACCGCGCCCGGAATAGCTGATACGTGCATCCGCAACATATATCGAGTTAACCGTGTTGTCGGGTAAAATGTCACGGGGGCGTACTATCCCCTCCAAGACGATGATCTGATCTTCTTCGTTGACCTTGATGTTACGCCGTCCCTCGATCATCAGGTTACCATTTGACAGTACATCCACTACCTTGGCAGCGATTGTTGCATTCAGATTTTCCTGTCGAGAAGTGGTACCGGTTCCCTTGAATGACGAATTAGCATTCGCTTTGAGAATATTGGCGAGATCACTGAAATTGTTTTTTAATATGCCCTTGCTCTCAAGACCCAGTAAGTTGGGAATACCGGCTCCGACCGTGCTGTCACGCGACGTACCGGTTTTAGCTTCTTTTGACGCACTTGCAGTTTCAGAAATCACAATAGTGATGATGTCACCTCTGCGTCGCGCTTTCAGATCATCAGTCAGATTAGTAGAAGATGACTGCCAGATCGACCCGTTTGAATAGTCGGCAACCGGCTTTGGTGCCGGCTCTTCAAATCCTGCGGTCTTGATGTCCGTTTTTTCGACGGCACACCCGAGCAGTACACACATCATCAATGGTAGAAGCAAGCGTTTCATTATTTTTCCTTCAAAGGGAATCCTGCCATGCAGAATCATATTTACTGCACCAAAAGGTAAACGGGTGATTAAAAACCAACTTGAACCGTAGATGCATCCACGACCCGTGCCGGAATTTCCTTGAGAGAGGTCAGATTCTGAACTCTGACAACATCCCCCACTGCTCCCGAACTGTGGGCTATTCCGGAGACGGAGATCTTCAGGACTTCATTTTCCGCGATAATTGTAACCATTTGTCCGGACTTTATGACCGGTACCTTTTCTATCTGGTCAGTGCGAACGGGCTGATTTGCTCCGATTGATATCCGGGCTTTTTTCCCGATAACATCCGTGACAGCTTTGGCAGAAGTACGGGAGTTGTAGCTGATCTCACGCTTCTGTAAAGTGATGTCTGCAGCCTGTATTGTCGAACCGTTATCAATCTGCCGAAGTGTAACGACGGTATCGGCCAGGGCTTCCACATCAATTCGCACCGGAATGTTGCGAACCACCCGCTCTTTTTGGCGGGCAATGACTGCGATGTTGATGTTCCCCCATCCCTCCCACTGCTGCGGGGCGATAATCTCATAATCGATTGCCCCCTCAGGAAGTTTCAGTGCATCAGAGATGGTAATCCGGCGCAGACGGACCTCCCATCCCATGCCTGAGGAGCGGTTCATGACAAATGCCGTGACAGCATCGCGAACTTCCTTTTCCCGGTCAACTGCAGATTCGGCCGGACAAGGGGTGAAGACCGTCATGACGAGAAAAATAAAGAAAACAAGAGACAGTAAGCGTTTCATAGGTACCGAGAATCCGTCTATCGTTTCAGATTATTGGCTGTCTGCAGCATCTCGTCAGACGCGGTAACCGCCTTGGAATTTATTTCATATGCCCGCTGACTTACGATCATATTAACCATCTCTTCTGCCACGTTTACATTGCTCATCTCCAGTAAGCCCTGAGCGATAGTACCGGTACCATTCTGGCCGGGGGTGCCGGTAGTCGCAGCTCCGGAGGCATCCGTAGGATAATATATGTTTTTCCCTTGGCTGGAGAGTCCCGAAGGATTGGGAAAGGATGCAAGTTGTATGTTCCCAACTGTCGTCGTGGCACTCTGGCCGGCAACCTGCACGGAAACGGTTCCGTCGCTGCCGATATTTATTTTGGTGGCGTTGTTGGGTATGGTGATGGAGGGAGAAAGCGGGTTGCCGTCCGGTGTGACAATTTGCCCGGTACTGTCCCGCTTGAAGGCCCCAGCCTTGGAATAGCCGATGGTCCCGTCAGGCATGGTGATGGGGAAAAAACCGCCACCTTCGATGGCGATGTCAAGTTCGTTACCGGTTTGCGTGAAATCTCCCGCGGTAAAAATTTTTGTTACTGCCGCCAAGCGACTTCCCAAACCTATCTGGATCCCGGTCGGGACCTGAGTTGCGTTGGTCGCCGGTGAACCGGTCGTTTTCAAATTCTGGTAGATCAGGTCCTGAAAGTCGGCCCGGCTGCGCTTGAAGCCGGTTGTGTTTACGTTGGCCAGGTTGTTTGCAATAACATCGATGCTCTTTTGCTGCCCCTGCATGCCGGATGCTGCGGTCCAGAGTGAACGTATCATGTGTATAGCTCCTTGAGTAGAGGAAGTGAATTCTAAACTTTACCTATTTCGTTTGCTGCCTTGGCTGCGATATCATCAAAACCCTTGATCACTTTTGAACACGCCTCAAAATAGCGGTTCGTCTCAATCAGCTGCACCATTTCAGAAATGCTTTCGACATTTGAACCTTCAATGTACCCCTGCTGGACCTGGGCCTTGCCCGCCTGAGGAGCAATTTGCGGGTTTGCCGGGATAAACAGTGCGCTGCCGACTTTGGTCAGAGAGTATGGCTTTTCAAAGTCCATCACGGATATCGATCCCGCCTGGGTGCCATCTATTGTTATGCCGCCTTTGGCATCAATTTCGATGTGACTCCCCCGGATAACAATGGGGGCACCGCCCGATCCCTGCACCGGAAAGCCGTCTGCCGTCACCAGTGTGCCATCAGCAGACGTACGAAAATTGCCCTGACGGGTGTACGCGGTCCCTTCCGGGGTTGTCACGGCAAAGAAACCGTCTCCGTCAAGGGAAAGATCAAGCGGATTACCGCTTTGGCTGGTTGGACCGCTGGCAAAGTCAATATAGATATTCTCCTTCTGCAGAATCGGGTCAGCGGTTGTTCCCTGCGGTACAGCGGGCGGGTTTACGGCACCTGCCAGCAGTCCTTCAAAGGACATTTTGTCTTTTTTGTAACCGGGGGTGTTTACATTCGCCAGGTTATTGCTGATCACATCCAGGCGGCGCATGGCCGCCAGGCTTCCTGATACGGCAGGGTATATCCCGCTGTTCATGTCTGTACCTCCTTTGACGTGTTCTAACCCTTGTGCAATCGCAGGCGCGACCGCAGCCTGACCATCGCCTGGCTGATGATCTGCGAAATTCTGGATTCGGTGAGACCGAGAGTCTCGCCGATTTCCTTGAGATTGAAATCCTCATTGTAATAGAGCGTTACTGCCAGGCGTTCTTTCTCCGGAAGTGTGTCAATAGCCTGACCAAGGGCCTCGGCCAGTTGCATCGTCATCACCTGCTGCTGCGGGCTCTTTGCATCGGCTTCGCACAGCACATCAGCAAGGCAGAGCGGACTTCCGTCATCGCCCTCCCAACTGTCATCCAGGCTAATAAAGGTGAGCGCGTGCACGTCGTCAAGCATCTCAAAATAGTCGTCAAGACTGATTTCAAGTGACTCTGCGACCTCTTCACTTGTTGGATGCCGGCCAAGCAGGTTTTCAAGTTTGCACAGCTCCCGTTCCAGCCGTTTATACTTGTCCCGCATGGACCGGCTGAGTACATCGTAGGAGCGGAGTTCGTCAAGGATGGTTCCCCGAATATGCTGTTCCGCAAAGGTTTTAAAGAGCACCCCGCGGGAGGGGTCAAAACGGTCGGCTGCATTTATCAGGCCAATCATGGCTGAACTCATCAGGTCCTGCAAATCCAGATGCTGCGGGAGTTTGATCGACATTTTACTGACCAGATAGCGCACGAGAGGAATGTGGTCAATGATTAACTGTTCGCGGACAGTTGACTGGCATACTCCCGTGTCGGAACTGCTCAGCGTCGTCATCTCCTCAGTTTCCTCCCGAACTTTCGAGCATCCTTCGAAAGAAAAACTGGATATTGCCTTTAACACGAGTCAGTCGTTTGTTTTCAATAACCCGCTTTGCAAGAGTGTGAAAGCATTGGGCGGCCTCAGAGTCCGGGAAAAGTTCGGTGACGGCTTTTTGACGCTTTACCGCCTCAACAACCTTGTCGTCTTTGACGACGCATCCCAAATAGTCAAGAGAAATGTCCAGAAAGCGACCGGCAACATTGGCCAGTTTGCGAAAAACCTCCAGCGCCTCCTCACTGTCCTTGGCCATATTCACCAATACCTTGAAATGATGTTCAGAATATCGAGTCGCAAGAAGCTTGATCAGTGCGTAAACATCGGTGATTGAAGTCGGTTCCGGGGTCACGACAACAAAAATTTCCTGTGCCGCGACGGTAAAATAGGTCACGTTTTCAGATATACCGGCTTCCGTATCAACAATTAAAAAATCGAACTGTTCGTCAAGCATATCGAGTTCATCAAGAAATTTCAGCTTTTCATGCTGGCCAAGATTGGTTAATTCCTGCATGCCGGTGCCTGCCGGAATAACTTTAATTCCTGCCGGTCCGTCTATCAGGATGTCAATAATTCCTTTTTCACCATTCAGGACATGGTTAAGGTTGTAGACGGGTGACAGTCCCAACAGGACATCAAGATTTCCAAGCCCAAGGTCCGCATCTATTAACAGCACTTTCTTACCCTGTGCGGACAGTGCTATGGCGAGATTGGCTACGACATTGCTTTTACCAACGCCACCCTTGCCGCTGGTTACCGAGATAACCCGGATACCTTGCTGGTCCGTCAAGCCGGTTGAAGAAGGAGTGTCAACCTTTTGGCTCATTTTTGCGTTGCGTGCCATCTGGCGGAGAGTATCAGCCTGATCGCCCGTTGCTGATCCG
Organism: Desulfuromonadaceae bacterium; assembly: GCA_028688955.1. GTDB lineage: Bacteria > Desulfobacterota > Desulfuromonadia > Geobacterales > Pseudopelobacteraceae > JACRCG01. The sequence goes on along the minus strand of JAQTXD010000096.1, from coordinate 5,198 downwards.
GTGCTCATTCTGCCCCCTCACGAAAAATCAGATCTGCCAGTTTGGCCGGAGTTGCGATTTCGATATCTTCAGGTACGCGTTGCCCTGTTGTAAAATATGCGATCTGCAGATTGTCCTTCATAAGCAGGTTGACCATGTTTCCCACACTCTCACACTCATCAATTTTGGTAAAAACGACCTTACTTACCTGGAAAATCCTGAAACGGTTTAAAATCTCTTCCAGTTCACGATCCTTGGTAGTTGCGGAAAGACAGAGGTAGACTTCCATCGGGATTTTGTTGTCCAGGAAGGACTTCATTTCATCAAGCTTCTCCTTGTCCTTGTGGCTGCGACCTGCCGTATCGATAAAAATAAGATCACATGTCGCGTGCTTTTCGACGGCCATTTCCAGCTCTTTATGGGTGGAAGCAACTTCGAGGGGAATACCCATGATTCGTGAGTATGTCTTGAGTTGTTCGACCGCACCCACCCGGAAGATATCCATCGTAATCAGCGCAACTTTGTTGCCGCGATTGAGGGCATACATGGCCGCCAGTTTGGCCGTTGTTGTCGTCTTTCCCACACCGGTCGGTCCAACCAGAACAATGATGCGGGGTGTATTCTTTTTCAGTTTGAGAGTGCCGGCAAATTTGATCAGTCGTCCAAGCGTCTCGCCAAGTCGCCCCTTAACGGACTGGTTACCGCTCTGCAGCGGTAGTGTGTTGAGTGTATCGACAATTTTCCTGATTAATTCTGTGGAAACCCCGCTGGCTGCCAACTCTCTCGCCAGGGGGGAGTCATCGGGGAGCAGATCTGCACCTGATGTCCTCTGCACGGAGGCTTCATCCTCCAGGACCGGCCACTTGACATCTTTAGTAACCCCTTCCTGGCTCTTTGAGAGAGTTGCGAGGAGCAGCTTTTTTATCTCTTCCAGATCCGAGCGGGGAATGTTTTTGAGGTTTATGCCGCTGCTCTGAAGTTCTGCCGCTTCCGCGTCATCGACAGATTTGGCCTCTGCGCGCATTTCACTCTCACGGCGGGTAAGAGACTCCACTTTGTCCCGCAGATCCTTGAGTTCACGTGCCAAAGGAGCCAGCATTGAGCTTTCCATCTCCTCGCGTGCCGTGCGCTCCCGGGGGGCAGGTTCCCGATGCACAACCGGAGCGGCGGGCGGCGGGGCCGGCTTGCGAACAGGATCAATAGCCGCCGTTACTCGGTAGACCTGCTTGCTGAAAAAACCGAGAAAACCGCCGGTCGCCTCTTTTTTTGTTGAGAGAATCATCGCATCCGGTCCGAGTTCCGCCTTTATCATGCGTAACGCTTCCGGCATGCTCTCTGCCTGAAAGGTTTTAACCAGCATTGAAGCTTACCACCCCGAGAGTTTGGATTTTTACATTTTGCGGTATTTCGTTGTGTGACAGTACCGCCATGTGCGGGACGAACCGCTCGATCAATTTCCGGACATGCCTGCGAATCGAAGGAGAAGCCAGAATTACCGGCTGTGCTCCACTCATGCCGAATCGCTCCGACATGCTGCGAACCGACGCTATAATCTGCTGTGCAAGCGCCGGTTCAATTGCCAGGTAGCTCCCCTGATCAGATGGTTGAATAGCTTCCGCTATCATGTCCTCGACTTCCCGGTCGATTGTTACCAGAAAGAGCGTATCATCTTCCAGCTTGTACTGATCCACAATAAATCTTCCAAGTCCCTGTCTGACAAACTCGGTGAGTACGTCAGGGTCTTTGGTAAGCGCGGCATAGTCGGCCAGACTTTCCAAAATAGTACGCATATCCCGGATTGATACCCCTTCTTTGAGGAGACTCTTTATAACCCTGAGAACTGTTCCAAGATTCAGCAGGTTGGGGATCAGTTCATCTACCACCTTGGGGGCGGTAACTGCAACATTGTCAAGCAGCTGCTGCATCTCCTGGCGACCGACCAGTTCATGAGAATAGCGCTTGATGATTTCACTTATGTGTGTTGCGATGACGGTTGTGCTGTCGACAACCGTGTAGCCGTTAATCTGTGCCTGATCACGGTCCTCGCTCCGGATCCAGACGGCGGGAAGCCCGAATACCGGCTCTTTGGTCGTCATGCCGGGCAGGTTTGCGGTGACTGCGCCGGAATCCATGGCCAGGTATTGGCCGGTGAGTTCGCTCCCCCCAACCCGTGCACCACGAATCAGCAGGTTGTACTCATAGGGTTTGAGCTGAAGGTTGTCGTGTATATGAATGGGCGGTACGACGAAGCCCATCTTCTGGGCGGTCTGACGGCGGATTGAGCGAATCCGCTCCAGCAGTTCGCCGTTCTGAGCCGCATCAACCATCGGTACCAACCCATACCCCACCTCAAGTTCCAACACATCCAGCGGTCGGATGTTTGATGCCTGATCAATTGATTCTTCACCGGCAGTTGTCTCCGCTACAGCGGTCTCTTCAACTACCTCCGCTTTCTCGCGGGCCATCTTCCCTACCAGAAAAGTAACAGCGGACAAGAGTAAAAAAGCGAAATGCGGCAACCCCGGGATGAGTGCAAAGAGAAACATTACTCCGGATGAGACGAAAAAAGCCTTGGGATAGTTAAGGAACTGTCCGGTAAGTTCCTGTCCAAAGCTGTTCTCGTCTGCTGAACGGGTGACGAGAATACCGGCTGCAGTCGAAATAACGAGCGCCGGAATCTGAGCGACCAATCCCTCCCCGATGGTCAGCAGCGTATAATTTGAAAGGGCGTTCATAAGCGGCATTCCCTGCTGCCAGACGCCAATGATCAAACCGCCGAAAATATTTATCAGGACAATCAGGATACCGGCAACCGCATCTCCGCGCACAAACTTGCTGGCACCGTCCATGGATCCGTAAAAATCAGCTTCGCGGGATATCTTCATACGCCGCCGCTTCGCTTCTTTGTCAGTCAACAAGCCTGCAGAAAGGTCGGCGTCAATTGCCATCTGTTTACCGGGCATGGCGTCCAGAGTAAAACGTGCGGCAACCTCTGCAACTCTCCCGGCACCCTTGGTAATAACCACAAAGTTGATGATTACCAGGATCAGGAACAGTACCGCGCCGACGATGTAATTTCCACCAACCACAAACTGTCCGAACGCCTTGATAACGGCGCCTGCGGATTCAGCTCCTTCACTGCCATGCAGCAGAATCAACCGCGTTGACGCAATATTCAAAGCCAGTCGGAAAAGGGTAGTGACCAGCAATACCGATGGAAAAACCGAAAAATCAAGAGGTTGGACTGTGTAGAGGCAGATCAGCAGGATCGAGAGTGCAATAGTTATGTTGGCCGCTAGAAAAATATCAAGCACAAACGCCGGTAGCGGGATTATCATCAGTGCCAGGATGCCGATGAGCCCCACAGCGACGTAAATATCGGAGTTTTTACGGAATCCGCGTAACTCTATTGCTTCCACTGATCCATTTGCCATGAATATGTATCTGTCATCCACCTTGCCATACGGAGTGCCAAACGGGCTTCTTATGCACTTTTCATGCCGCAAAAGCCCATGCCTACTGGGTTTGCCTTATAATTAAGCATAGGACCTTTGATAGCGCCTGCATGGTAGCAGCATTCAGGTGAACATCATCATACACAAATGCATGTCAATTTATTGAACACGTCGATTTATTGACGCTTCGGGGAGAGGTCGTACCAGGATTACATTCTATTGGGTATGGGTGTCGTGCACGCAATTATGACATCAAGTTCCAATCAATGATTGGTGTCGCCCCAGAGCTCTTTGAGCCGTTTATCCCTGCCACAACTGTTTCGATAGTATGTGTAACGGAGCGGGTTTTTTTTATAGTAGTGCTGATGATACTCCTCCGCAGGATAAAACCCGGATGCAGGTGTTATTTCGGTTACAATCGGATCCTTGAAGGGTTTATTTCTTTCCAGGGCAGACTTTGAAGATACCGCTGCTGCATACTGTTCTTTTCCAAGATAAAAAATTGCAGAACGATACTGATGGCCAACATCACAAAACTGCCGATCGGCAACGGTTGGATCAATGTTGTGCCAATACACAGTCAGAAGAGCGGAATAGGATATCCTCGACGGGTCATACACAACCCGAACCGCTTCTGCGTGGCCTGTGCCCCCCGCAGATACCTCCTTATAGTTCGGATTTTTAGTGTGACCGCCGGTATACCCGGGAGTGACAGAAATCACACCGGGCAAAGAATCAAAAGGTGATTCCATACACCAGAAGCACCCGCCGGCAAAAATGGCCTCAGCAAAACCGGCGGCACCAACTGACCCAACGATTGTCACCGTGACTAAAAGGTACACAAACAGCAAAACACAGCATTTTCTCACGCTGCACCTCCCGTAGCTACTGCTTTGTAGCCGTAAAATCGAGGGCTGCGGAGTTCATGCAGTAACGCAGCCCTGTCGGTTTTGGGCCGTCGTCAAACACATGCCCTAGATGACCACCACAACGCCGGCACAGAACTTCCGTACGTCTCGAGAAAAAGCTGTCATCGGTGGCTGTAGCAATGTTATCCGGTGAAATGGGCGCAAAAAAACTCGGCCATCCGGTCCCGGAATCATACTTGTCCTCAGAGCGGAATAAATCCAATCCGCACCCGGCACAGCGGTACACGCCATGCTCATGAGTGAAGGCATATTTCCCGGTTCCGGCTTGTTCGGTACCTTTTTCACGTAAAATATGAAACTGCTCCGGACGGAGCAGTTTCTTCCATTCCGCCTCGCTCCTTACAATATTCTCGCTCATGACAAAATCCTTTCTTTCGTTTGAATATACCTTTATTGCACCGGATTTTGCGGCAACAGCAGTTGATTCATGCTTTGCGGCACATCCCGGTGTTGAACTCAATACCGCTATCGTCAGGTTAACCGCTACCGTATGCAGTAAAAGATTTCTCATCACAGACCTCCAGGGAAAAATACAGGCGATCCTTCCAATGCCGGCTTCATTATACCATCCAAGCATACCTGATGTAAGAAATAAACAATCCTATTTTTGCTGTTGAGAAAGACGTCTGTCTGAGGTATTCTTCGTCGACAAAAATAGATGGTGCAGTTAGCCGAGGGGAACACGTTTTTACGTTTTCATACAGATAATGTCGATTTGCAAAAGAGTTTGTCACGGGTGGTTGTAAAAGAGTTTGTCACACACAACCACCCGAAATAACTAATTTTTATCGACTTGCCGCATCGCTATCCCCTCCAATATCCCAAATAACACAAA
>JAQTXD010000095.1 GCA_028688955.1 Desulfuromonadaceae bacterium | reverse complement strand
AGGTCGTCGTCATGTACGCTGATGACAAACTCACTGAGATGGCTACGTTAGAGGACCGCCGCATTCGCGAAAAACGGCTCGAACAATCCTCCGGGGGGGATAAGAACAAGTTTTGATGATGAGGGCTTTCCACATTCTTCTGAAGCTTGATCCGTTGCAGCGCGATAATACATGAATATGAAGCTGCAAGGCGTGGACTCTGGTTGCTAATCGCATTAATATTGTGTAATTGTGTAGTCGCACAATAGACATAAATTGTATCCTTGCTGATGCTGCAATATCGAATAAGGTGGGACAGATACTATGACACCGACAAAGCTGCCAGCCATTTCAATGGGAAATATTGAAGACGATTCCATTATCACCGCTATGGGTGACGGGATGTCGGTTCAGGGACGCGATTTCAAAATCATCTACCAGAATCAGAGAATGAAGGACCTGTATGGCGACTGCACCGGGACAATCTGTTATATCGCATATGAGCAAAATAATGCTAACTGCAATGGGTGCCCAGTTTCGGCCTGTTTTATTGATGGTGAGGTCCACAGGGCGGAGCGGTCTGTTTATATTGATGGCACAAAGCATATCGTTGAAAATACTGCCGCTCCGGTATTGGATAAGAACGGGATTATTATCGCTGCTGTCGAGGTAACACGAGATATTACCGAGCGTAAAGAGGCGGAAGAGAGACATGTACGATTTAAAAATCTATATGCGGCTTTAAGCCATACGAATAAGGCAATAATTCATCTTGATAACCGCGGAGAGCTGTTCAGTGAAATCTGTAAAATAGCGGTGGAATATGGCAAGTTTTCTCTCGCCGTCATTTCAACCATAAATACGGAAAGCAGTTGCCTCGTGCCTGTCGCCTATTGCGGCAAAGCAGAAAATTATCTGACATCTCTTGTCGTAAGCGCTGACCCAGACAGGGCGGAGGGGCGGGGGCCTACCGGCATTGCATTCCGTAAGGGTAAACCGTATATCTGCAACGACTTTGTTAACGACCCGGTTACCTCACCGTGGCGGACTGCTGCCGAGGAAAATGGCATCCGGTCATCGGCAGCCTTTCCACTGAAACATGAAGGACAGGTTATTGGTGCCCTGAAGGTGTATGCAGATCAAAAGGGATTCTTTGATACCGAGATGGTTGAACTTCTCCTGGAGATGGCGGCAAGCGTTTCTTTTGCCATGGATTATTATGCCAAAGAAGAGCGGCGCAGGCATGCAGAAGCTGCACTCCAGGAGAACGAAGAGCGACTCAGGCTGGTTCTTGAAGGGAGCCATGAAGGTTATTGTGATTGGGATATTGCTACCGGTGCCGTAAAAATAAGTCAGCGCTATATTACAATGCTTGGTTATTCTGTTGGTGAAATATCACCGACCGCCGCAGCCATTAAAGGTCTGATTCATCCTGAAGATTGGTCCCGGGTGCAACATATATTTGACGCAGAGACCACAGGATCCAGCCCCGCTTTTCAGGTTGAAGTGCGTATGCTGTCAAAAACAGATGAATGGGTATGGGTTCTGTATCGCGGCATGGTGGTGATACGTGCCGCAGATGGTACTCCATTGCGGGTAACGGGTACGTGCAGCAACATTAATGAGCGGAAGCGTTACGAAGAGGACCTCCGCTATATGAGTACCCACGACCCTTTGACCGGGCTCTTCAACCGTGGATACTTTGATGCCGAAATGGCGAGGATGGCGCATAGTCGTCAATATCCGGTCAGTATCCTGGTTGCGGATATAGACAGTCTTAAACTTGTAAATGACAGTTTTGGACATTCTGAAGGAGACCGGCTCATCAAACAGGCTGCGCAGGCGCTCAGCGAAACGTTTCGTGGAGAAGACCTTGTTGCCAGGATTGGGGGTGATGAGTTCGCAATCCTCCTGCCCAATACAGATGCCGATGCGGCAAAAGAACTGATTAGACGAATATTGAAATACCAGGCAATCATAAATGAGACTAACAGCGATTATACATTGAGCATCTCCATTGGTTCTGCCGTTGCCGAACGCAGTGAACAGTTGAATGAAGCATACAAGAATGCAGATTCCAGAATGTACTATCATAAATTTCAAAGGAAACTGCAGCAGCGCGACTCTTACCAGTAGTGTTTTTTTATATCGTCGCTTGACGGTACAGGTTGACGGTTGCGAATTTTTTTTCTTATGTGTGCGACCGGAAGATGTGAGTTCGCATACCATGAACATTTAACCTGGAATAGTGATGATAATTTTTCCGCATAAAGCCAGTACGCAGTTGATACATTTCAAGGGCCAGGAACGCTCCACGGTTTGTTCTTGTCGCCCGGAAGTGCCGGCCCTGACATGACCCTGTTTGAGATATCAGCCCTTCTGATGGTGCTCACCGCCCTCTTCAGCTACATAAATTACCGCTTCCTTCACATGCCGACGACTATTGGTGTTATGTTCATAGCACTCGCGTCTTCACTTGGAATGGTTCTTCTCGGTGGTTTAGGTGTAGATATCGGCCAGGCGCACATAGCCCGTCTTCTTGAAACAATCGACTTCAATAAGGCGCTGCTTCACGGCATGCTGTCATTCCTTCTCTTTGCCGGTGCGATGCATATTAAACTTGAAGATCTGAACAACCAGAAGTGGGTTGTTACGGTGCTGGCGACTGCAGGAGTTGTCACTTCGACATTCATCGTAGGCGGATTGACCTGGGTCGTGCTGGATGCCTTACGTATCCCGGCATCATTTATTTACTGCCTGCTGTTTGGCGCGCTGATCTCGCCAACAGATCCTGTGGCTGTTATCGGGATTCTCAAAACAGCGGGTGTGCCGAAGAGCCTTGAGACAAAGATTGCCGGAGAGTCGCTCTTTAATGATGGTATCGGTGTTGTCGTTTTTATGATAATTCTTGAGCTTGCACTGAGTGGTGGCGAGGTTACCTTAAGAAGTGTGTCAATGCTTATCCTGGAAGAGGCCGTTGGCGGAGTGCTGTTCGGCCTGCTGCTCGGCCTGCTTGCCTATTATATGCTCAAGAAGATCAATAATTATCAGGTGGAAGCCATCATCACCCTGGCTATGGTCATGGGCGGCTATGCGCTGGCAGACAGAATTCATACATCCGGACCGATTGCCATTGTCGTTGCTGGTCTTTTGATCGGCAACCATGGCAGGGCGTTTGCCATGTCTGGGCTTACCCGGCAACGACTCGATGATTTCTGGGAGCTGATGGATGAAATTCTCAATGCCTTGCTGTTCATGATGATAGGACTTGAAGTGCTGATAATGCCGTTTACGAAGGGACTTTTTGTTGCCGGGCTTCTGGCAATAGTGATCACTCTCCTGGCTCGCCTGGCCAGTGTCGGCGGGGCAGTACTCTTTATGCGCATGTTCAGATCATTTAGCCCGGGAGTAGTCAGAATCCTTACCTGGGGTGGCTTACGCGGCGGCATATCGGTGGCACTGGCACTGTCTATCCCACTTGTCCCGGAACGTGCAACAATCATTACCATCACCTATATCATTGTTGTCTTCTCAATAATTATTCAGGGAATGACGCTTGGCAGGTTCGTTGATAAAATTTATCCTGACCTTTCAGGGGAAGAAGCAGGCTGAACATAGTGGCTAACCTTGAACGAAGTCAGACATTCAAGAAGGAGGGTATGTACTATGAATTCGCTTATTATGAAAAGTATGCTGGTACGATCTGCGGTATTGATAACAGTTGTCGGCCTGCTATTGGCAGGCGGTTGTGCCAGATATGCCCGTAACTCAGACACACTCTATGAACCATCCACAGCTGTCCGTGGCGGCAGTGGAGAGGTGTACATCGTCATTCCGGAGAATCAGCAGACGCAGTCGTCGGATATCAAACGGGTACTTGGAACCGTTTCAGATGGTGAAAACAGAAAGATTGACGATGTGGTTAGTTCCCGGTCAGCTGCTGAAATTATTCAAACGGCGCTTGGTCTTGAACTTAAAAGAACCGGGTATGATGTTTTACCGGTGACGAAGCGTCCTGATGCCGAACGGCGGGTGATAGATCTGACTAAAACGGATATAAAACTGGACCAAATTTCCGAATTAACAAACATCAAGGCGACGTGTCAGGTCCTGATGGGGATGGATGTATATATTGCGGGACAGTTGACCAGGCGGCTGCAATATGAGGCAACATCAACGAAAACGGACATTAAGGATCGCGATTTGCTGGCTGGAAGTGCACTGCAGGAAGCACTGCAATCAGTCATGCTTCAGGCGACTCCGGAACTTCACAGCTTATTCAGCCACTGATATAATTTTCCGGAGTACGTTATGATTCGTGCAATACTTGCGTATGTCATCGTCGTGGTTGTGGCGACAACTGCGGCTTTCGCTGCGCAGAAAGGCACATCGGATAAATCTGTTTCCGCACCTGCAGTGAACACGGCTCCAGTCCTGCAAGAAGGCCGGGTTATACTTGCAGGAAAAACGGTTCTGGTTATCAAAAAACCGGTGCTTTCATTTTCGCCGGAGGATCGGGCGAAAACCATATCCACCCGCCTCAATAAGCTTGCCACTGATCCGTTGTTTAAAGTTGAATCCCTGAAAGTAGTGGATAGTGAAAACACCAGCGACATTATTTCAGGCGATTTGATTCTGATGAGTGTTGCTGATGCTGATGCTCTGGCTGAAGGGAAAACACGTCTGCGGCTGGCGGAGGAGTACGCGGGCAGGATTCGGGCTGCGGTGGAAGCACGCAACAGGGAATACAGCACTCAGACTATTATGTCTGGAGCTCTATACAGCCTGCTGGCGACATTTGTGCTCATTATTGCTATCATTGCCATTAAGCGCTCTTTGCCGAAAATTATTGCCAGATTTGAATCCTGGCGGGGTGTGTATATCCGCTCCATCCGTTTTCAATCGATAGATGTGTTGGATGAAGAGAGGATTATCGCCGTTATTACCTCTTTCCTTCGTGGTATGAAAACCGTGCTTTTCCTCGGCTTGTTTTACCTCTATATCCCGCTGGTACTGAGTTTTTTCCCGTGGACCCGCGGTGCGGCGAACAAGTTGTTTGATTATATTCTGAATCCTCTTGAAAAAGTCGGACACTCCTTTGTTGCATATCTTCCCAATATATTTTTCCTGTTGGTTATCGGTGCAATCACCCACTATACCGTCAAAATTATCAGGTTTATTTTCTCCGAAATCGGCAAGCAAACCATCACCATCCCCGGTTTTTACCACGATTGGGCAGAACCAAGCTTCAAAATAGTCCGCTTTCTGATTTTTGCTTTTGCTGCAGTTGTTGCCTTTCCCTACCTTCCCGGGGCTGATTCTCCCGCCTTTAAAGGGGTATCGGTTTTTCTCGGTGTTTTATTCTCATTGGGATCATCATCGGCTATATCAAATATTGTGGCCGGTGTTATCCTGACCTATATGCGGGCTTTCAAGCTCGGAGACAGGGTGAAAATTGCGGATACGATTGGTGATGTGGTAGAAAAAAATCTTCTGATAACCAGAGTCAGGACGATCAAAAATGTCGATATCACTATTCCCAATGCCATGGTACTGGGGAGCCACATCACCAATTTCAGTTCTTCTGCTCAAGAATACGGTCTGATACTTCATACAACGGTTACTATTGGCTATGATGCTCCCTGGCGTCAGGTACATGAACTTCTGATTACCGCAGCTCTTGCAACGAAGAATATTCTTGAGCTTCCGGCACCATTCGTCCTGCAGACAAGCCTCGATGATTTCTATGTCAGCTATCAAATAAATGCGTACACTGACAAACCTTCCGTTATGGCCTGCACATATTCTGAACTTCACCAGAATATTCAGGAAAAATTCAATGAAGGGGGGGTTGAGATCATGTCACCACACTATTCAACGCTTCGCGACGGCAATATGACGACAATTCCGGAGTCATATCTGTCCGGCTCCTATAAACAGCCGGCTTTCAGAGTGTCCAGGGTTGACACGGAGTAATTCCCCTTGGCAGTAGTCCCCTCCGATTATACAAATCCCCATATGCAAAGATGAAACTCCGTAGTGCAATACGAGTCTTTATCCACGTCTGTTTGGCTTACCTCCCCGTATCAGTCTCCATAGATTTATTCACGTACTAATAACCCTACAATTCCGCATACCTAATGTGCACATACAATGTAACGAGATGATATGTTGCGATTTTAGTTTGTGTAGTATATAATTTGTGTCATAAACTAATATTGTGTGGCCAGGGAAATTCTTATGAGCAGACAGGTTACATCTACCCAGAGAATCATTGATAATCTGAGGCGGGTAATTCAGATAGTGGCGGATTATTCAAAAGCAGTCGAGCGGTCAACCGGCCTGACCGGACCCCAACTCTGGGCGCTGAAAATATTGTCAAGTACGTCACCCCTGCATGTCTCCGACCTGGCCCGACGCATGTATCTGAGCCCTGCAACGGTTGTCGGCATACTTGACCGACTTGAAATCAAGGGTCTGGTTACGCGGACGCGGTCAATAATAGACCGGAGGGTGGTTGATTTGCATCTTACTGAAATGGGAGAGGTCTTTGCGGTAAAAGCTCCGGATGTTGCCCAGAGCATGCTTATGAAAGGGCTCGACGAAATGTCGGACGAGCAGTTTGCGTTTGTTGATGAAGGTATGAAGCAGATGGTGCGGATACTTAAAGCAGAGCACATTGTGCCGCAGCCACTGCATGGGTAAACGACGTATATACCCATTTCCAGTGGTGGATAGAAAGCTGCTTACTTGTGAATTCAATGTCGAGAGATTCATACCGGTGAGATAAAAGGAATCAGCAATGTACGGATTCAGATCGCTTAAACTATCATTACGGTTTGTCGTGCCTTTGGTGGTTACACTGGGACTGCTTGCATTTGCTGTAGTTCCGCTTGTGGATAAACTAAATCTGCACTGGTTTATCCGGGACATGGACATTCGCTCACGTCTGATTGCCAACACCCTTCATGATCCGTTGGTGGAACTCCTTCAGCAGGGGAACAAAGCCAAGATCAACTCACTGCTGCTCCGATACAGTAGGGACGAACGACTGCTGGCACTCGGCTATTGCAGCGACCGGGGAGAGTTGCTGTATCGAACTCCGACATTTCCCAAGAGTATCAGCTGCTCGTCCGCTGCAGACATTAATACAGAGTCGAGCAAGATCATACAACTCCCGGAAGGTGCGGTTAATCTTGCAACTCACCCGGTTGTTTTAGAGGGAGGAACAGCAGGGCTGCTGATTCTTGTTCATGATACGAGCTTTATGGAGAGACGGAGCGCGGATACACGTCACTATATAATTCTATTGTTTATTGTTCTCGGAATTGTAACCTCGTTAGTGACGGTATTTGTTGCCCACCTGAGTTGGAGGGGGTGGATGGAGGGTGTCAGGGCGATGCTCAAGGGCGAGGGTCTGCTTAAACCATTTTCCGTGCAGGGCGTCAATTCCGAGTTGCAGCCGCTGGTGAGTGATCTGAAAACATTGATGCGCTCTCTGGATGCTGAACGTCGCCTGGCAGATGACAGCAGCATCACCTGGAGCCCGGAGACGCTGCGTAAACTCCTTCATAAGCAACTTACGGGAGAAAAGGTCATTGTCGTCTCGAATCGCGAGCCGTATATCCACACAAAAAAAGAGCATGGTGAAATCGAGGTGCACAGACCGGCCAGTGGTCTTGTGACCGCTGTTGAACCGGTCATGCGGGCCTGTTCCGGAACCTGGATCGCCCATGGCAGCGGCTCTGCTGATCGGGAAACGGTGGACGCAAACGCGAGGGTAATGGTTCCGCCGGATAAACCGGAATATAATCTCCGGCGTATATGGCTCACAAAAGAAGAGGAAGATGGCTATTACTATGGCTTCTCGAATGAGGGGTTCTGGCCACTCTGCCATATTGCCCATGTTCGACCGGTGTTTCGCACCAGTGACTGGGAACAGTATGTAAAGATCAACCAGCGCTTTGCCGATGCGGTGATAGCGGAGGCAGACAGCGAAAATCCGATCGTACTGGTGCAGGATTATCATTTTGCTCTGTTACCGGGAATGATACGGCGATTATTACCTAAAGCAATAATCATTACTTTCTGGCATATTCCCTGGCCAAATCCGGAATCATTCGGCATTTGCCCCTGGCGTGAAGAGTTGCTGAAAGGGATGCTGGGGAGTACGATTATTGGTTTTCATACCCCGTACCACTGCAAAAACTTCCTTGAAACAGTTGACCGCTATCTGGAAACACGCATTGAACACGAATCATCCACGATTTCCCGTCGCGGCCAGTTGACCATGGTGGAAAACTACCCGATATCGATCCAGTGGCCGCCACCATGGCAGGGAATGGTACCGCCGGTTGAACACACCCGTTCCGAAATAGTGGCAGAACTGGGACTCCCCGAAGGCCATCTGCTTGGGATTGGCGTAGACCGGATGGATTATACCAAAGGTATTCTGGAACGCTTCAACGCGGTTGAAAGAATGCTCGAATTGCATCCTGAGCTGGTTGGGCATTTCACCTTCATTCAGATTGCCGCCCCGAGCCGCTCGGCCCTTGAGGAGTACCAAGCCTTTGAGGCCCGCCTGCGTGGTCTGGATAAGCGTATCAATCAGCGCTTCAGCCGGGATGGTGTCCCGGTGATAATCCTGAAGGCGGAACATCATGAATCGGATCAGGTCAATCGGTATTACCGCGCAGCACAGGTATGCATGGTTACGAGTCTCCATGACGGAATGAATCTGGTCGCCAAGGAATTTGTGGCGTCTCGTGATGATGAACGGGGTGTGCTTGTGCTCAGCCAGTTTACCGGCGCGGCAAATGAGTTGTATGAAGCACTGATTGTCAACCCCTACCATGTGGAACAGACTGCCGAGGCACTGTATCATGGCCTGACCATGCCGGAATATGAACAGCAGGAACGTATGCGGAGCATGCGAACACAGGTACGTGATTTCAATGTTTTCCGCTGGGCAGGACGGATGTTGCTCGATGCCGCCCGTGTACGGCAGCGAGAGAAATTAGCAGCCAGAATCGGGAGAGAATCGTGACCGTACCATATTTATTTAATTCACACGGGCTTGCTGCGTTTGCTCACTATGTAACACTTGAAACACTTTTTGCCTTTGACCTCGACGGGACCCTGGCACCGATTGTAGAGGACTATTCAGCTGCGCAGATATCCGAACCGCTTCGGACTACCATGAGACGTCTCGTTAATCTTGCACATGTTGCCGTTATAACCGGGAGATCAAGGAAAGATGCGATGTGTATACTCGGGTTTGAGCCTCACTTGCTGGTAGGCAACCATGGTTCTGAGTGGCCGGATTATGACGCCTCCCGGAATGACAGGCACATAACGCTCTGTCAGAAATGGTGTAACCAGCTGAAACTATTGTTATCCGATGTGCACGGTGTTGAGTATGAATTTAAGGGGGAGTCAGTTACACTTCATTACCGTAAAGCAGATGATCAGGAAAACACAGTCATACGTATTACAACTGCTATACGTACCCTTGAACCTGTTCCGAAAATTATTGGTGGTAAGTATGTAGTTAATCTGCTTCCAAGGGAAGCGGTAACCAAGGGCGATGCACTTGTGCGTGCTCTGAATACATTCACGTTGGAGCGGTCGATATATTTTGGAGATGACGTTACAGACGAAAATGTTTTCCGAATGAGTGACGTCGATGTACTGGGCATCCACGTTGGAAAAAACGCCCAGACGGCCGCCGATTATTATTTGAAGAGTCAGTCTGAGCTGCTCGGACTTCTTAACTCGATGGTGGGGATTTTAGAATCATTACGTATAGCGGTAAAGAAGGAGGAGTCATAGCCTGTTTCATCTGCAGGGAATGCAGGTCTGGGGCTTGCGAAAACAGAAAAAACGGGGAAGACGGTCATCTGTCTTCCCCGTAATATCAAGGTATCAATGAGTCATTTTGTTGATCAGTGATCGATTGCTTTTGCCATGCCGATGCCGGTGTTCTGACGAACATAGACTTCGTCAAACATCTCTTCTGCACGCTTGTTCGGGAACATCAGGCAGCCCAGTATCGCGGCTATAAAGCCGAGCGGGATGGAGATGATGCCGGGGTTCTTCAATGAGAAGAGCGGTTTCTCAAGTCCCATCATCGATGTGCCGGTCAGCTGCGCATTAACTTTCGCCTTGGCGAGTGCCTGGGCGTCTTTCTCAGAGAGAGCTTCTCCCGGAGGAAGTGCAGCCTGTTTCTTCTCCATGGCGGCAACAACTTTTTTGGCGCCTTCAGCTACTTTCAGCGGGTAGGTCATGTTAGGGGAAACCATAACCAGACCGATCGAGGCGATGGTTCCGACGACCAGACCGGAGATGACGCCGGCGGTGTTGAATTTACGCCAGAAGAGCGAGAGGACAACGACCGGCAGGTTGCCGGATGAGGCAACGGCGAAGGCCAGTGCCACCAGGTGGGCAACGTTGGCTTTTTCTGCAAGGAGGCCGATCATGATGCCGACAACGCCGACGACCAGTGAGGTGATACGGGCAGCCATGACCTGCTCGTGCTGGTCGGCATGGCCGTCCTTGATAACGTTAACATAGATGTCATGGGCAATAGCTGCC
>JAQTXD010000202.1 GCA_028688955.1 Desulfuromonadaceae bacterium | reverse complement strand
ATAGAGGAGATCAGCTCCCTTCTCCACGCTGGTGACTGCCGTGCCCGGCTTGACAAGATCCCCCAGCGATGCCGACAGAGCATCGGCCAGATACTGGATCCCCTCGCGAAACGACGTCAAAGTTCCGCCGGGACCGGCGGCGCTGGAGACGACCTTGCCGGCAGCCTGTTCGCGCTTTTTCTTTTTGGCCAGCATGATCATGGCGCGGATCAAGCCGCCGTATTCACGTTCCAGTTCGGCAATGCGCGGAAAGCAGGAGATCAGCGACATAGTCTCCGGATCGCCGGCGAAGATGCCGGAAACCATCGGCGCGATCAGCTTGTCCAGCGCCTCCCCCCCCAATCTGCGTCGACCGAAAGCGGCGAGGGTTTCGTCTACGCCCGCGGGTGGGGGTGCTATGAACGGGGTCGGTTCCAGCGCCAGGCGCAACTTGCCCGGCCATGAGATGAGGCGGCTCTTCAAAAAGGCGGGTGCGCCGTCCGGCAGCTGGTGCAGCTCTCCGCCGGAGAATATAAATCGCTTGCGGGCATTGTCGTTGCTGCGATGCAGGTTGTTCTCAACTCCAAGGGCCCTGCAGAGATCCAGTGTCTGCGGCTTGCTGTCCAGAAAACCGTTCGGCCCCCATTCGCAGGTGTACCCTTCGGCCTTGATACTGCGGATCTTCCCCCCCGGGCGCTCTTCCTTCTCCAGCAGGGTAATCTCCAGCTCTTTTCCGGCAGCTTGGGCCTTTGAACGGAGCAGCCAGGCGGTCGCCAGACCGGATATGCCGCCACCGATGATGATTATTTTTTTCATGGGATCGTCTCTTTTCTGGCACATTCAGGCCGTGCCGAACCGTCATATTTCGATATTAATTGGCGTTGCAATTAAATTCCGCACAGCATTGTAAATATCCACATCAACTTCCGGCGCTCGTATAGAAATAAGGAGAGCATAGCGCCCTTGCTTGTTGTACCGCTGCAGGAGTGTTCTGGTTTTCCACCAACCCAAAGCAGGATATACCGCCAGGCTGCCACGCGCAGCCAGTTTTGCCGCTTCGCCACGCCACGTATCGCAATGAAGCGAACCGAGGTGGCGAAGATTTGTTCCCAAGTCCCAACCCGGATCGCTGCCTCCTGTCGGAGTCCCCTCCTCTTCATCCCTGATTATCCGGTTGATCCTCGCCCGAAATTCCCGCTCGGTTTCTTCTGGACGCTTCACGTCGAAGCGTAATCCATGGGATTCATACCGATAACGCCCCTTGATTCCGCGTTCAGCAGGATTAGGTTCGATAAAGTAGGAGAGGGTTACACGCATTTCCACTTGAGTTTCGCCCAAAGCCTCAAGCTCGGTAATCGGCCAGGGGAGCCGATGCAAATGCATATCTCGGGTTTTCGGCGGGGTGGCGGCAATCTTTTCAAAAGGCTGAAGTGCATCCTGCACAATCAATGTTAGCGAATTTGCGGCGCTCCACATGGCACGGTCAAAATTCGGCACACCGAAACCGCAATGCCTGATAAGTCTTCTGAATTGTTCCTTGGGTGTCCCACCGCTTTTGAACATACGTACCATCGGTTCAGTCCACTCGGCTGAATGAACAATCAGAGCCCGGACGGTTTCCGGCCAAAAGTTCGGATATTCAGCCATCAGTTGCGCAGCCATTCTGGAACATAGGTACGTTGCCGCGCTAGTGGCATTAGCGGTGGTCAGAAGCCTTTCTTCTGGTTGGTTATTTGTGGTGAGGAGACTTAGGCTCTGCATCCAGATGGCCCCGAGTCCGTCATTGGCCGCATTGCCTCCTTCCATGACAACATCCGGCTTTAATGGCCAGGGACATGGCTTGCCCCATGTCATGGATGTAGTGCTGAACGGGCTAAGGCCACCATCAGGTGAAATTGCATTATAGGCTGACGCACCTCCTTCGGTAATGCGAACCTTTTCGGTAAAAGCCCCCACTGTCAGGACGTTCCAAGCCTGTCCTGGGTCATGAATACCATCGGTTGAATTACTCACCGGGTAGTCATGCCAAGCGTGATTATCATTGATATTTCCAGCCGAGACGACCAACAGGCGTGGAGACAAACCATCCCCATCACTATCCGCTGCAAGCCGGTCCAATGTGGCGGACCACGCGGAAGGGCGACCACGATCCCGATTGTCTTTAGCCGTAACCGCCATACCGAAAACCCGCTGACGGTTAGGCGTTCGTGACTCAGGGCGCGAGACAGCCTCCACCGTCAGATGGCCATGGTGTTTTCCTTTGTTGTCGCCACTATTCCTCAACAGCTTGACCGATTCCAGCCGATGGGAAAGTAAAATTTGCCCATCTGAATCAAGAACGTCAACTAAATCGCCATACAGAGAGATTCCGGCCATGCGTGTGCCGTGACCGTCCTCATCATTGACTCCATCAGCCGGTTCTATCGTATGTAGATCATTATCATGCAGTGAGTGAGAAATCAGGGGATGACCGTTATTCACTCCGGTGTCAAGAATGCAGACATAAGGGAGCTCACCCTTTCCTATGACCGTGCGCTGAAGCAGTTCATCAACCCATTCCCGCTGTTCCACCGGATCGAACGAATCGAAAAACTCCGCCGTCTCCTTGGCGCGGCGCAACTCGGCAACACTGTTCAGAAGCATCATCGACTGGCTGATCTGTCGCTTCGTCCCATTCATGAGG
>JAQTXD010000018.1 GCA_028688955.1 Desulfuromonadaceae bacterium | reverse complement strand
GCGGGTGACCGAAGAACTGGAGGTGGAGGTGGCCTTCAGCGGGCCGCTGAAAACGTTCCGTCTGGGGGAGCAGTCCGATGTGTACATCATCACAGGTACAAAAAAAGATGCCCCTTCGCTACCTTCCGCTGCCATTATCGCCAAGGATAAAAAGCGGGGCGTGTGGGTGATCAAAGACGACCGGCTAATATTCAAAGAGGTGACTATCGGGATCGAGGACCGGAGCAGCCTGAGCGAAATCCTGGCAGGGCTCGACGCTGGCGATCGCGTAGCGGTGGCTCCCCCAGCTCACATGGCAAAATTCAAGGAAGGCATGAAGGTACGGGCTGCGAAATGAATCTCGCCATTCGGGACATACGCTACCACCGGGGCAGGTTTATCCTCACCTCGATTGGCCTTGGGCTGCTCCTCGGTGTGGTTATCAGCATGGGAGGCATCTACCGGGGACTTATCGCCGACGCCCTGGCGATACTACACGCGAATAACGCCGACATCTGGGTTGTGCAGCAGAATACCAACGGCCCGTTTGCCGAGAGTTCGCGCATCCCGGAAGACATCAAGTACCGCATACGGGCGGTGCCCGGTGTTGCTGAGGCATCCCCGCTTTCCTTCCAGACGGTCCAGATCGAGCGTCACGCCAAACCCTTCCGCTTTTTCCTGATGGGTTATGAATTGAGCGGTTTCGGCGGACCACCGGAGATAGTTGCTGGTCGCGGCATCCGCCAGAAGCACTACGAAATGGTAGCTGCCAGGGCGATGGGAATGCAGATCGGTGAAAAGATCCATCTGGGTCTCCATGATTACACGATCGTAGGATTAACCGGCAAGATTGTCTCTTCCAGTGGAGATCCGGTTGCCTATGTGAGTCTGGCCGACGCCCAGAACATTCAGTTCAAAAAGGACAACGACGCCATCAGGAACGACCGGGAACGGATCGGAGCCAATCTAGCCACTATTCAAACTCTGTCTCCTGTCCAAGGAAAATACCTGCAGCAGAATATCTCAGCTATCACTGAATCAACTCACACGGTTAACACTATTGTTGTCAGATTGGCGCCGGGTGCAAACCTTCATGATGTGCAGGAGCGGATCAGCCGCTGGAACCATTTCAAGCCCATTTCCGACGCCGAACAGACCGCAATCCTGGCTAAGGGGATGATTGAAAAAGCCAGGATGCAGTTGGGCCTTTTCCGGGTCATCCTTCTTGTAATTTCAGCCGTCATAATCTCTCTGATCATCTACACCTCGACCCTCGACAAGATCAAGGTCATCGCCACCCTGAAACTGATCGGCTCACAAAACCGGGTTATCATAGGCATGATCCTGCAACAGTCGCTGCTGATGGGCTTCATTGCGTATTTTATTGGCTACGGATTGATTCTGCTGACCTATGAAAAATTTCCCCGGCGGATCGTCCTGGAGGCATTTGACATGCAGATACTGTTTGTCATTGTCATGGCGATTTGCATCATTTCGAGCTTTGTGGGTATCCGGAAGGCGCTCAAGGTTGAGCCGGGGGAGGCCCTGGGTGGATAAGAGCATGTATGCAATCGAAGTGGAAAGGCTGACGAAGATCTACGGTAAAGGTGAGACGGCGGTGACCGCTATTGCAGATGCGACTCTGCAGGTTAAACCAGGAGAACTGGTCGCCATTCTCGGCCCATCGGGTTCCGGTAAAACAACCCTGTTGACCTGCATCGGACTGATCAATGAGCCAACCCACGGCACGGTCGTTATCGATGGTACTACTGTCGCTGATGAAGGTTGGAAAAGCGGTATTGACCTGAAGCGGATGCGCCGGGAAAAGCTCGGCTTCATCTTTCAGGCACACAACCTGATACCGTTTCTAACCGCTCAGGAAAATGTCATGATCGCGTTGGAGATCAACAACATGACAAAAAATGAAGCCAAAAGCCGTGCAACAGAGTTGCTGACTTCCCTCAATCTCGGCCACCGACTGGGCAATTACCCTTCAGCGCTTTCCGGTGGTGAAGCCCAGCGGGTGGCTATTGCACGCGCCTTGGCCAACAAACCCAGGGTGATCCTGGCCGACGAGCCGACCGCTGCGCTTGACACCGAGAACGGAAAAAACGTCATGACGCTCCTGAAGAAACTGGCGGTGGAAAACCATTCCGCTATCTTAGTTGTCACCCACGACCACCGCATGGTGGAAGGTTTTGACCGGATATTCCAGGTCAGTGATGGTCGTATTATTGATGAGAAGAATAGCATTGATACGGTATGAGCTCATTATCCAAAATCTATCCGGTAGCATTACTGCAAGCGTAATTGATAGTTACATACTGATTATAGCTCAAAATGCTCTTCCCGTCGCCCGGCTTTAACCCGCTTGGGGAGCCAAATAAATCAAGGGCTTACAGAGATAATCTGCAAGCCCTTTTTTGTTCTGCAAACTGTGAATCGCTCCTGATTCTCAAGACGCTCCTTGTTATTAGGGGAGTACCGCCTCTGTTGATCGATAAAACCGTAGGGTGGATCCACAAAAAAAGTTCGTACTCGGCGCGAGAGGGGGGAGCTAAATTGGGCAGATTTTAAGTCCAAGGATAATTAGCTTGTTTATAACCCCTTACAAATACTGATATAGAGTTTCACGGCTAATACCCATATCACGGGCTATCTGGGCTTTCTTTTCGCCTGATTCTACACGCCGTCTGATAACCTCCACCTGTTCAGGTGTAACAGTCCTTTTCCTGCCTTTGTATTTTCCGGCCTGCTTGGCAATTAATATTCCTTGAAATTGCCGTTCCCGAATCAAAGATCTTTCAAATTCCGCAAATGCCCCCATAACAGACAACAGCAAGTTTGCCATGGGTGAATCATCACCGGAGAAAATAAGGTTCTCTTTTTTGAATTCAATAACAATGCCTTTCCCGGTAAGGTCTTTAACAATCCTTCTCAGGTCATCAAGGTTCCGTGCCAAACGATCCAGCGAGTGAACTATGATATGATCACCTTCTCTTACAAACTGAATCATGGCCTGCAGTTCGGGACGGTTGATGTCCTTACCAGAAATCTTATCAGTAAAAACTTTATCCAATTCCAAACCATCTAACTGCCGAGCAGTATTTTGTTCCGCAGATGAAACACGGATATATCCAATTCGTTGACCTTTCATTTTCTTCCTCCCAGTTCATTCTGTCAGGTTGGAATCTAAACCTGTTTGAATCTGGTGTCAGGTTGTTGGAATAGAACCTATATCTGACACCCAACTGATATCCACCTGACGTTACGTTGAAGTGTACTCAAACCTGACACTCCGATTGTCTTCTGCCATTTTGAATGATTGCTTAAACAGCCAATCCAATTTTACTATTCACATAATCATCAAGTGCATTAAGCTGATCCAAAATTATTATGTAGGGCACGTTTTACTTTATGTAATAGTTTGTCAGTTCTATATGAGCAATAAATGCAAAAGTTTCGGCTCTTATATTGAATATATTAATATTAATTTTATTAATAACGTGACACGCAATATCATTAATTATGCAATTTGTACCACTTTTAGCTTGTTGAATATTTTGAATTAAATAAAAATTCAAACAACAATACCTGTGATTGCAGTATCTATTTGTGAAACAGCTCGATAATTGAATTGGCTTTAATGTTGTGTTGTTTCCAGATGATTTATTATTCTATGTTCTCCTGAACGAACAATTCTCCGTTATTCACATCCAATGCAACCAATGATCCTTTCCCTTTGAAACGCTTTCCCATGAAACAACCATTGTCCAGTTGAATTAAATTACTTTCCAGACTCTCAGCTATTAGGTTTAGTGCCATGATGGTATGGCCCGTTACCAGTTTCCTCTCGCCAATTTTATCCGGTTCCACTTTTACTCTTCTCTCCCACAACATGGAGTCACGTCCCTTTTTGGACAATGGTTTGTCCAAACTGAAATTCAATCCGGCGTGAACGAAGACATGAGTTGTGGTCTGATAATAGAGTTTCAGGCCTTTCAGGAATGATATGTATTCCTCAGGCATCTGCTGAGGCAACTTAACCCCGAAACTTTCCAAGGCTTCATCTCCACCGTTCTCTTGCCAGAACTGCAGATCATATTCATCTCCAGTTCGAATAGCCTGGAGCAACATGTCCTCGTGATTACCGAGCAAACACCTAACGCCTGTATAGCCTTCACTTTGTAGATTCATAATGGTATCCAGCACACCCTTGCTGTCTGGGCCGCGATCGACCAGATCGCCGATTAGAATGACCGTATCTGTTTTCTTCAGCTTGATCCGATCAAACAACAATGCCTGCAGAGTTTTGTTACACCCATGCACATCACCAACAGCTATGACTCTTTTCCTGTTGCTATTCATATGGAAGCCATCTCCATGAACCAGTCCTTGACGGACCTGATCCGCCAGTGCATATCATTGAGGAACCAGTCCTTCTTCTTTTTCCAGTCCAGATAACGGTAAGGGTGTTTAAAGAAGTCCTCTTTGAGACGAACGTATTCTTCCGGCAGTTCTTTGTCAGGCGCTATCCTCACCAAGCGATAGTTGCGACCTAAGGCTGATTTGTATGCCGATTCAAAACCGTCAGCCAGACCATCCATGATCTCATCCCTTGTGAAACAGATGGCCGGAACCATGCCATATTCATGAACGCATCCCAAATTACTGATGACAATAAATCCGATGGTGTTGTCATCTCCGTCATACTTCACAGACACATAGACAGTTGGGACCAGTTGATCTTTGCTTCTATCCCGGAACAATGCCCAGATAATTATCCGTACATCTTTCCAATCCCCTTCAAGCAGTAGAACTTCTATTCCCAGAAAGGCATGCTTCATCCATTTCAAAAGAGCCATTGGTTCCTCCTTCACGGGGAAAACTGCACACTATATGTTACGAATCCTCTTGGTTGCTGCCTTTAACCATGCAATGTCTTCATCCGGTAGTTCAGTTGTGGTGCAGTCATACACCGTGATCCCGCCATCCTCTGGCAGTAAGATACTATACGGTCCTTCTATCCACAGGATCTTCCGAGGCGAGTACAGCTTACGCATTGCATTGATCTCTTCATTTGAAAAGTTCCCGAAGAAGTAGAGGCCAAGTGGGAAGGCGCTGGCCCAGTCAATGCCTGAGCACTCTACATGAACCTCCCGCTCTGTTTCCGATACTTCAAAGACGTGGAACAGTTTGACCTCAACTATTGCTGAAAGACGAATACTCCCAAGCATTTCCTGCAGACCGGTGCTCATACCTCTCTTATTGTTTTTCATGACTACCCCCATGCTCTTATGATGGTTGCTACTGCAGAAACTAATCTACCTCAATGGTGATACCTTCAAAGTCATACCCAAATGCCCTTTCAGTGAGTTCATCTCCAAGAATCATGGGGTCAAACCAGTGTGAAGACCTTCTTCTGTTCAATTGATGCTGTCTAATCACTCTCAACTGTTTCCGACAGAGTTCAATGTTGGTTCCTGGTACGGGTGGGTTCCGGTACATTATCTCTTCAAGGTAACGCCGCCTGGCTTCAAGTTCATCTACACCCAAGTATCCAGCGGCTTTGAGCAGGTAGTTACCTTCAGATCCCGAGAACACATAGAAGTCCACAGACAGTTCAATGCGGCAGACGAAGCAAATATGTTCCTGTATGGTTTCGCTCCACCGCGAGTTACCAAATTCCGCTGACAGGCAGAGAGGGCATGTATCATGTATATTAAACACCGAAGACTCCGTCATATGAGTTCACATACTGCAAGCGTCAGCTTGTGGATTCCATGCGCCTCCAGCCCGTCTTCAAATACGATAACAACGTAGTTGGGGTCATCATCTTCATAGTCTATGACAATGGCCATTTCCCCGTTGCGTGCCTTTTCCAGGAACACAGTGAATTCTTCAGCAGCCATTCCAAGCAACTCCGACGTATAGATAACGGCATTCATAACCGTAACCACGGTCCCGATGTCACATTCCAGATATTCACAAGAGAAATATGTGGAGATTGCAAGCCTGGTTTCAAATTCAGCCCGCAAGGCAACAAGTTTTAATGAAGCTCTTTCAGTCATAGACGTTCCCCTCCGAACAGCGATAGCTGGTGATGACCTATCCTTGTCTCTGATGTGCTGGGACTCTCACGGATGACACCGATCTCATCTATCATCAGTACCGGCTTCTGAATTCCTTCCACATAGCACCAGCCGGTGTCAGAGCAGTGAAAGGTTTCATAAAGATCTGGGCGCATGACATAGATCTTCAGTATATATCCACGATGACGTAAGCGATTAGCGGCAGCACGAACCGCTTGATACATACTCCCAGCTTCAATGCACTCATCCATTTCACCAACGATGGTGCGACAATAGTACCCTGAGTGAGAACGGGTCTTGCCGGTCAACAGTGTTCCGATCTCTATAGTCACCTCAAGCGTTTGACCACCATGGATTGCGGTCACAGTGGTACGGTGAGAACCTTTGTAGCGCTTCCAAATCATGCCAGATACCTCCTGATCGTTTGGTATGGTGATGGCGTGCAAGGCCCATTGGACTCAAAGGTCGACGGACGCAAGGCTATGCAGTCAGACGGTTCAAGTCAGAGTCAATTCGGATATAGGGTTAGTCTCGAAGGAGGGTGTTGCTAGGTGGGTAGTACGATTGGTATGTAGTTCTTGTGGGTATTCATGCAAATTATTAAATCACAGATCAGAGCTAAAGTAAAGTTATTTAAGCGTTATGCTGATCTTATACACATTATTAGCCATATTTTTATATGGCTTTTCTAAATTGGTTCTGGTAAAGTTTGATTATGGCGACTCAGTTCGAGTGGGATGATAACAAGGATCTTGAGAATCAGAGCAAGCACGGCGTTCCATTTGCTAAGGCTCAATATGCTTTTGCTGATCGAAAACGTATCATCGCCGAAGACAGCACACATAGTGATGTAGAACAGCGCTATTACTGCTTTGGTTTAGTTGATGGTGGGATTCTGACAGTTAGATTTACTTGGAGAGATGGGATAATCAGAATATTCGGTGCCGGTTACTGGCGGAAAGGTAAGGCAATATATGAGCAGGAAAATAGTCTATAAAGACGAACCGATTGGTGATGTGAGAGTTGTGAAGGATTTTCTTCCATCCCCTGAAGAGTTGGTGTTTCGAGAGGACTCCATCAAGGTAACTATTTCTCTCAGTAAGAAGTCAGTCGATTTCTTTAAGACGGAAGCAGATCGTCATCACACTCAATACCAGCGGATGATCAGAAACCTGCTGGATGCTTATGTTGATACCCAGAAGCCTGTACGTAGAACAGCACGTAAACAAGCTGCGTGACCTATTTCCCACCTTCCAGTATTCGTTCCTTCAGTTCTTTGCCGGTCTTGAAGAACGGAGACCGTTTCGGTTTAACCTGAATCTGAACTCCAGTCTTGGGGTTCCGAGCAGTATATGCATCATACTCCCGCACCTCAAAACTTCCGAAACCCCTGATCTCAACGCGACCACCCGAGATTAGAGTGTCCGCCATACCCTTGAAGACCTCATTGATAATCTTTTCGGAAACGGAAATACTGATGTTCTTCTCGATAGCAAGCTTCTCAACCAAATCTGATCTCGTCATTGATCCCTCTCAGCAAGTGCAATCACTCGTTTAGACCACTCAATAGCACGATTGTAACGTTCCATATCATTTCCAGAAGGAAGTTTGCCGCTGGTCATAGCCAGGGAAGTTTCCAGTAGTTCTTTTAGTGCCGCCAGCAGATCGTCTTCTATCAGTGTCACAGCTAACCCCTTTGAAATCAGAGGAGTTTTTCTAACACAACAACTATAAACAGTCTACGAGATTTATTCAGAACATGAGGAATATTATGAGTGTGGTGTGAATGGGCTTACAACGGGGATCTATTATAAATTGATCGGCAGTCTAACCGGGGTGAGTTGCCCCACCCCCATGGCCAGATTATAAAATTGTATTAGATGAATCGTTCTAACGAGATTATATCTTTAAGAGCATCAGGAATATAGGGCGAGTCAAGAATGCAACAATATCTATATGCCGTGTTAGGCTCTATTTCTTTAATGCGGTCTAGCAACCAACTATTCATACATTCAGATGTGATTTTTTCACTGGTTATGAATACTACAAGTGCAATAGATGAAATTGCTATCCATTCAAGCGAACCATTGCTTTTTCTAATGACATTTTGAAGCTCCAAATAGAAATCATCTTCAGTAATTTCATGCTTATAACCATTTTCATCTACAATGGTACCCTGTTGGGACGCCTCTTCAACAATATAAGAAATTGAAGTTTTATTGCACCCTTTTCTGATTTCATAATTTAATGCTTCACAGATACTAATAAGTCTTTCAGTAACTAATACATTTCTTAAATCTGGGATTATCGTTACAGGTATATTCAGTTGATGTTCCATTGTCTTCTCCTATAAATTGTATTATTTTGTGCAAGATGAACAGTGCGTTTACTTACCTAGGAATCTTTCCACTTTTGCCACTCAGGGTGATTTGAAGCTCACTCGTCTGCAAAGAACTTTTCGTACAGCTTTGGCTTAACCGGTTCTACATAGCTGAAAAATTTGCTGATATCAAAAAGTGTGGCTCTCTTGGGTAGCCCTTTTGCTCTAGCCAATTCGCGAACAAGGAGCATCGAGTTTTCTCCCCTCGCTTTAGGGCTATCAAAGAGGCACGTGATATAATTAACGGCTCCCATATAGGTATTTACTACACTATATCGACCGAACTCATCTCTCATGCTTTGCAAACATGTGTCACAGAGCCAATGGGATTCTGTTTTGAGTAAAACGCAACAATCGATAGTATTTTCACAACCACCAAAATTACATTTTCTTTGGAATGGAATCTTGTTAAACACCTCAATACGATGAGCTGCAAATAAAGTTACCTTCTCATGGAATTTTGATTTATTGCTTTGATTCATTATCCACACAATGTAACTGGGATCTTTAATCATAACCTCTATAACTGCTTTGTTCTCATGCTTTCCGACGCTGAAGTCCATATTCGTTTCCTCCGTATTATGTGTAATTTTTTTGTGGTGACTGCGGTAACAACGGTGACAGATACAATTCCTCATTAATTACAAGCCGTCTCTTCACCATGGCTGTCACCGGACATTATTCTGCCTATGGTAACAGTGGTGACAGATCTACCGCCATATTCACTGTCACCAATGTTACCGCCAAGTTTTATGTGTGGTAACAACTGTCACATCCATTAAGCCCAATTTATATGGACGTTATTGAATTTGTGACCGCGTCACCGCTGTTACCGCGATGATTGGGTTAATAGAATTTCTTCAATACTATGTGTCATCTGGAGCACCGAACCCCAGCAATGAACTTGAATCAATGGCATATACTCGTAGTGTGGGTTCACCGTGCGGTCTGTATGTTTGATCCGTCCTCTTGGCCGCGATGTCTGGTAACAAAATCTTGTGCTCGACAAGCACCTTCTTGGCGAACTTATCGTTGTGACCTTTCAGGACTTCCTTCTTGAAAACCTCCGGCAAGATGTAGAATATATTCCCCTTGCGGTATCCCGCCCTGTTCGTAACAATCCGATCAGCATTTCCATCAGAATCTACGAAACGTGAAGAACCATGCTGTTCAATGAACAGTTTTACGTCCTCAATTATCCTGTCAACCTCACGTGCACCAACACCACCGCGTTGTTCAATCCAGGCTTCAAAGCATTTCTTCACCGCAGTAGTGGCATCTGATTCGTCCCAACCAGTAAGTTCATATATTGTGGCAATCTCGCCAGCTGCAGCTATGAGCCCAAAGAAGCCAGCGACACGTTGTACCTGGCCATCGGCTCCTTTAGGAGTATATTCGGCTATGAACTCCCTTTGTTTCGTCTTAATAAACTCTGGAAGTTCATCCCAGCCATCGATGATATGTTCGATGAAGGTTATTCCAACGGTTCCATAATATTCAGCTACGGTGTTGTTCAAATGTACCGAGAGCTTGTTGCCATTCTGATAGCCATGCAACTCTTCGAATACCCCATGTATTCCAGTGTCCGCTGGGATATCAAGCAACCTGACCTCTTGCCCGGCTTTTACCTTTTTGCCACCAGCTGCTACATGTTCAGCAAGTGTAATTTCTCCTGTGGAAAGGAAGCAGGTACGCCAACGTTTACTTTGACGAGCTTCACCGTCCCTTCCAGCTCTTGTCTTTCCAGTACCATTAGCAAGCATATAGGCAATCTCACCGGCTTCAAACGGTGATACCTGCGCTAACTCATCCAGTCCCATGAACAAGTCATTGTGTGCGGTGGCAACGCCTTCCAAACCGTTCCCAGTTGCTCTCCAGCGGAGCATGTAGTCTTTGCTGCCCCAGACCGAGCACGCAACCCGCAACGCTGTAGTCTTTCCAGTAGAAGAACTACCAAAGAAGTTCACTCCGATATTATCAGCCCCCACCAGGTGAAGTAGTGGAGCGGTGAATGCCATTGCTACGGCAAACATCAGGCGGGAATTCCCTCGACATAATGTGCCGATGGAGCTCTTCCATTCATCATGAGTGCCGTGCTGGAAGATAATGGAGTCCGTTTTACCCTGGAAGACAACCGGCTCATCACCAGAATTTCCAATAGCTCGGTCAGGCAAGATGAAGAGTTTATCTGTATGCCATCCAGTCCGGTCTATACAGCGGGACCGAGTGCCATTGACCGGAGGAGTAAGTTGTATGTACTCCAAAAGCTTCCCACGGTTCTTACCAGTAGTTATGTAGGGAAGACCACGTCGCAAAAGTTCACTGCGTAGTTCTTTACCGTCGCCAGCAAGCATTTCCATTGGCATGGCCCAGGTATGATTGATGTGGTCCTTATCGCTGAAGGATAACATCCGGCCCCAATCCTCATTTTTACCATTGCGGGTGTAAGCAACTATTTCGACGGCGGCACTTATTGTTACTGGAGGTGCAAAAGTAATAACCGGACCATCGCCTCCATCAACACTCTCAGTCTTATAGAAAACCAGATTCCCTTTCTGGAGGAGAAAGCAAGGTGAGGCCTGGCAGGTCTCAAGCTTGAGCTTCCGGAACTCATCAGAAGAATGGTTGATGAGGTAATCATCTAATCCGATCTTGGTGCTCCCATCTTTCGGCAGATACGCAATCCTTACAATGGCACCACGCAACATCAATGCTGTGGCCAACCTATAGACAGCATCATCAAGGTGGCGTGGTTTACCGTCCTTTGACAGATCAAGCCAATCATTATCCGGAACAAGCACAATGGATCGACCAGATAACGTAATCTTGTCGAAGTCTGATATGAGTTCGTCGGAACCTTTCCGCTTCCAGTTCCACAAACCGGTGACTGCTACACAGGGCAGACCTTCCTGCGTTGCCTTCAAGGCTTTCTTTTCGCCCTCAGTGATATAGAGAATCGCTTTGCCCTTGAGATACTCTTCAGAAATGCCCAGTGGAATGTATAAACGGTTTGTTGCACCCTTCTTCTGGATGTACTTTGGCCGTTTTGCAGGAGGCGCACTTGATGAATAGAATAACTTAAATCGTGAATATGCATCATCGAACGGTATCCGATAGGCACCGTCGAGGTGATACAGAGTCATCCCCAATTCGATCTCAAGCGCTGTAGGCGGAATCGATTCAATGTTGGCGTCAGTGATAGTCTCATCATTGAGACCTGACTTTTTAAGGTCTTTGATGTGGTCTGAACACAGATTACTCATGCACCACCCACGATCCGGTGGCGCATGAAGAAATACAGCTTGTCATTTCAGCATAAATAATATTATCTTGAAGTACGATAGAAGTATCTGCAGGACCATGAACCTCAAAAGTTGGCGCTTTTGGGGTTCTCTGCTTTTCTACGGTTCGCTTATTCCTATGTTGCGATAAGTTGCTCATCTTTAAGTCTCCTTCTGCTTTGAGATTTATGTTTCATATGCTGGTTATCCTTTCGTAGTTAGGCATATAGTTGCGCAACACTCCCACCTTTATGCACTTGTTTAAAAAATGCGGCATCGGCATCTTCATCTCCGCCATCAAATAAATTTGCTACTGGAACATCATCGATAACATCACATTTTTTCAAAAAAGAAATAAGCTCGTTAGCAATAAATTTAGACGAATCACTAGGGCTACCGTTCGCAAAACCTTTATGCTGAATAACTCCATACTTGCCAATTTCGATAGTTGAGTCTTGACCATCAATCGAAATGTGAAATATTCGACAATGCCCTCGCTTAACCATTTCAGAATATCCGCCTACGCAATGCCGCATTTTGACTCCCTCGGCCATGAGGTCGAACTTAAATACCAGCTCTTGAACAGCATCCTTCATTGCAAAGCCAGATAGGTCTATTGGTTCAGTAAGCTGTCCGGAGGTCAATGCGATTTGACCGGCGACCAAGTTCTTATAAAACTCAGCATTAATCGTAATTCTTGGGTCACTCAAATTTATACATTCGAGCATGCCAATAATATGCAGACCATACTTATCTACTGCCGCAATCGTTGCGATTTGCTCTTTGGCAGTAAAATGGCACGTGCGAAAAATTGTAGCCAATTCAGGATGCTCAACTACGTACCGATTGATTCTTACTAAAGAACGTCTGTGATGGTCTTGGATATCGTTTGTATAATCATGAGTGCCAGACACACATTGGGCCGTGAATGGGCCCGCATTGAAGGCCCAGAGTAATCGCAGCTTTTGTAACTTACTACTTGATGGTCGTAATAACGTTGCAAAAGAATTGGGAATTTGATGAACTGGAATGTAAGCTAGATTTTCACCGAGTTCTTTTTCAAGGTCAGCAAGAATTGGATACTTTGCAGCAAATTTATAGAGCCCGATGTCCATATTTACACAGTATAGTGTTACGTAATCATCTAGCGTACTCTTGAATTTATTGTACATTTCAAGATGTTTAGGCCCGAAACTGTTCGATATATACTGTGGGTGTTCATTTCTTAGCGTGTAGTAATGATAGTCGGCATATGCCATGGCTATCTGTGATTCTGTCTTTATATCGCAGTAACATTTGAGCTCATCTACCTTTTTTAGCAAACGACAGATGGTATGGTGTGGAGTGCAATAATTAGTGACTAATATCTGTTTAGTTTCCAAAAACTTATAGAAATCGTCAGTAGCTACAATTTCTCCCGTTTTCAGGTCTACTCCTGCTTGGGTACAGTTTAAATCAAAGCCTTTAAGCAAATTAAGCACATTGATTCTTTGAATAGTCGAGTATTTGTTCGTTACGGTATGTATGTAATTAATCATTCCATCACGCACATTTGATATGACCGAGTAATAAGCGTTTTTACTGAAGGATATGTTATTCGGATAGCCTTCAAAGCTGTGGTCTATTCCAACAACATGTTGGGTGTTATCGTTGTAATGTTGCACCGGTTTCATATCAAAGATATCTATGTCGTTGATTATGGCAGCATTAAATGATCCGCCATGTACATAGGCATAGATCATGTTTGCGATAGCTCCGCCTGCAATAATTCCTTGAACTGGAAGTTTGATTCCAGATTTGGCTTTAAGGAATTTGATTATTTTCTTGCCGAACCTTTTGGTGGTAATTTTTTTAGTTTTCATCGTTTTATCTCCTTTAATTTTTATTAGTATCCATCTACGGAACGAAGTTTATTTCGCCAGTCTATAGTTTGCGGAAAATCTATCGAATGAGTCGGTTTTCTTTTAGCAAGTAGCTCTTCCAAAACCTCATTATGCAAACAGTTGCCATCAAGAAATTCTGCTGTGCCTTTGAATCCCGCTGCCCAAGAGCGGTAAAATATTTCAAAGGATAACCCAGGAAAGAGGGCAGATATTTTTTGAATGGCTATCAATGGCGGGTTACAATGAGAATCGAAGCGCACTGCCCAACGTCCAATTACTCTGTCACTCCACCCATCAACACATAAGTCTTGACTGGTACCCCAGTTATTTAGACGCCACGTTTCAATGTCTACTCCTGCTTTGACTTTGCCTTGCTCAAACATATTTCCAGGTTCAGGAATTAAGTTCCTAAGACTAAATATCCCGGTATTAGCCGAACTAGCCTTGTGGCAGTTGTTCTTAGCGGCTAATACTAATGAATTAATTTCGGTGTCTTCGCCAGTGACGCACATTGAGTTCCACACTGTATTCATATTTGTAATTTCTCCCTTATGGTTAGTTTATATATCCTAATACTGCGTGGCGTGCCGCTCCGCCTGCTGTAAAAGCAGGCGGGTACAGACCCTGCCGGCATTATCCATGCTTGGAGTCAACAGTCTCAGATTGTTTACGGCGACCTCTTGCCGTACAACCCGGAGCAACTGGCATCGGCACAGCAACTTTAAGGTTGTCGATGCAATCTTGAACTTCATCACTCTTCCATCTAACTGAATTAGGCCCCGTTCGATAAGGTCTTGGGAATCTACCGTCTGACATCCCTCTGTGTAGTCCCGCACTGCTAGTACTAAATGCAGAACAGACCTCTTTTCGATTCATAAGTTTAATTTTAGCGTCCATATTTTCTTCTCTCCTTCGTCTTAAATTTCATTGCGCAATGATATAAGTAACTATATCACGTTTTTTTAATCCGGCAATTAAAAACATCAACAAAATCAAGAAGTTATACTGAAAAACGGTGATTTTAGGAGCGATATTGAGGGTGATTTTAGGAGGGAAAATGAAAATGCCGCAAACTCGATGTTTACGGCATTTAGATCAACTAATAACTTGGATTGTTGCTGATTTTAGGGGCTTGATGCTTCTGGAGAGTCGATTTTAGGGGGGATAACGAATTCCTTTTTGAACGTCGAGAACTGTGACTCAACATATTTACGGCTGTACCAATTTTTAGCGCCTTTCTTTTTTATACAGTTATCATTTTTTAATAACGCATTCCGTATTTCTGAAATTTTATTAAAATATTCAGGTTTGGGCTTTGAATTGTATTGTTTATAGATAAAAGTTAGAAACTGTGTGAACGCTTTTCCATCTTCTGGCATGCAACCCTTTGTGTCGTGATAATCTTTTAACCCACCAAGTATTAATGTTTTGATTGGCCCCTTGTTTCCAACTGCACTGAGTGGTTTAATCCTGTTTGAAGGCTGCGAAGATGCCATTTTCTTTTGACTCTGGATAGTTAAAGGAGAACTTACAGTCCGAAGTGCTTGGATGGGTTTAGAATTATTGGATTCAAGCCGTTTTAGTTCATTAGAAGTTACAATCAAGTCATCTTTTTTTATTAGATATCCAAATGCTACGGTATATTTTTTATTTCTTCGGATACTATGAAGAAATACCCCTGCTGTTGCTAAGTTTGCTGTCGGTTGCTGTGCAATTGGGCAATAGTTCCAACTTAGCTTGCCATACGATCCGATTTCAAAGATTTCCTCGACTGCTGGTTCTGGGTCATTATTCAAATTGATGAGTTCAAATACTTCCCCATTATCACTTAATTCAAGTTTAATCTCGTAAAGTTCCACCCCGTCAGGGCACATAAACGAGGGCTTCAATTGACCAGTTGAAAAATAATTATCCAGCATATCGACAGTAATATTACATGTAGCAGCAAGGGTTGTAAGCCGATAATAATCTAGTTCAGGCAATATCATATTTAGACCCTCACATCGTATCCCAGTGTGTGGAAAATGCTGGTATTAGTAATTATGTTGCTCATATCCATTCTACTTCCTATTACGTAGTCTTTGGTTAATGTCAATTATTTTGGTTCCTTTGTTTTTATTTTTAGGTGCTCGCGATATCAGAGCCATTTCCCGAGTTTCAAGATCCTGTTCGTTTGTCTCAAGAGTTTGCAGCTTAGCAGCGTCAACTGCCTCAGAATCGATATATTTGGAGCCTGTTATTATGCTGTTTAACTTGCGCTCCCAGGTTTCCATCGCTTGTTGTTTCTCCTTGGCATAAGAGTAACGATTGTAAACGTGGCCAACACTTTGTTTCCGTTTTGTTATGTGGTTCTGCAAGCGGTCAATCATATCTTCTGTTATACCAAGTCCTGCCCATTGTGTCGCAGTTGTACGCCGTAGATCATGAGGAGTGAAGTGAGGGATTTTGAGTCGGTCTACAACCTTACTTTCCGGTTTGTGTGGAAGATTGTCTTTGATCCCGCACGTCAGCGTCCGTTCACCATAAGGCTTACCTGGATCAGAAGGAGTAGAGTTTGGGTCTGCCGGGAATATAGGTGATTCAAAAATGAATCCAGGGGCATTGCCAATCAGTTTCTTGGCAGTTACAGTCAGGAATACGCGATGTGGAAGTTTGTTTTTGCTTCGCAATGCAGGGATCTCCAACCAATCGCTGTCAATCTCACTGCGGTGCATTGCTATGATTTCGCCGGGACGCTGTCCAGTAACCAGTATCAGCTTCAACGCCCGCTTGAGCGGTTCACCCATAATGCAGGTGTCCAGATTTCTCCAAAATATCTTGATTTCTGCGTCATCAAGTACACGCTCACGTGACTCTTCCTTGTTTGGTCGCTTCATCATCAGAAAAGGATTCAGCATCACAATGCCGCGCTCGTTAATTGCATAGCTGAACATCTTGCGAGTATATGCCAACACCCTGTTAGCCATAACCGGAGCGCCACGTTTCTTAATTTCATCAAGAACAAGAACCAGATCACGGCGTTTGATGTCTGTTATCTTCTGCTTGCCCCATGCTGGGACAATATTCGCCATTAGTGCACGCTCTATTTCCTTCCAACCACGGTTGTGTTCCTTAGCATACTTGATATACTCACCAACGAAATCAGCAACAAATGGGGTCAGTGCACGTTCCTTCTTTTCTGCATCCTTTTCAAACAAGGGGTCAATCCCCTTATCCAGTTTATACTTGGCGACTGTATGTCGTTTTCTAGCTTCGGAAAGCGTAACTGTCCCATATTCGCCAAGGTTAAGAAACCGGCGTTTATTATCACAGGAATAGGCATAGTAAAACACCTTTGTGCCACTGGCATAAACTCGGACTCCGAAACCATCTCCTTCCAGATTATCCTGAAGACGTTTGTCGGTTTTCATGTTCCGCACTTCGGCATCTGTAAATTTTGTCTTACCAGACTCTTTTTTCATTCTCACCCCAATCTACCATACTTTTTAGTATGGTAAGTAGTATGGTAGGTGTAATTACGACTACAGAAGAAATATAGTGAAAAATAACTGACAATAAAATATAATAACTACACGGTTTGTCAACGATAAATTTATATGACTGGAAAGGTATGGTAAACAATGAAGGTATACAATAACTGACTTTTAATCAGGTGGTCGTTGGTTCGACCCCAACGCGGCTCACCAAACATTCCAGGCACTTACGTTAATTCGTAGGTGCCTGTTTTGTTTTCTGCGGTCCATATTCGGGGTTTCCACGGTTCGGGCGGGGTGAGACGGGTCATAGATGCATATTTTGGAAGGTGCTATTGAGTTTGCTGGCGGACCGACAGTCTGCTATCACAAATCTACAATCAAGATTGAAATGTGATATAGAACCGTTGTCAAATTATTATGGAAATAATAACAAGGAAGCTTTTATGAATTCAGTTGTATTAGGAGGTCAATGGCTAAAGGACTTGAACAGTGATCTTTCGGGAAGTGATAGAGCATGTGCTGTCCTTGCCGGGGCTCTCCTGGATGATCGCCTGATGAATCTTTTAAAAACTTATCTTGTTCCATCTGAAAAGCCAAATGATGACAAGCTATTCTCTCCTTCAGGAGCACTAGGATCCTTTTCTGCTCGAATTGAGTTATGTCGGCGACTAAACTTGATTGATGATAAAACGCGTTTATGCCTTGATTTAATACGTAAAATCAGAAACGACGCTGCACATAAACATGAATTTGATTTTATAGAGCAAAGTACTAGCGATAAAGTCGAGTTGATACTATCTAAGCTTGAAGTAAAAGTTATTGCTCCAACTCTATTGCGTACTCCGTATGACTCGCCAAAAGGTCATTTTGTCGTTACAATAATTCTCCTCATTTGTGGTCTTGAATTAGAACATAAACACACAAACCAGACGAATTACACACCAACATTTGATTATAGTAACGTTCATTTTGTTGAAAAATAGTTTGTAGTTTCATCCCCCCTCGACGCCTTCCCCAATGCCTCCTCCAAAGTTTTCGCCACTACTTCGCTGGCAGTACGCAGGGTACTCTGCTGTAAATGGGCATAGGCACGCTGAGTTACCGTAACGTTGCTATGGCCAAGTAAATCCTTTATTTCATAGATACTTAGCCTGCATTGACAGCTAAAGACGCAATTGACCTGCGGAGATCATGTGGCCTCAAATCAGTCAGATACGCTCTCTTCATTGCCCGATTCAAGGGCTTACGGATGTCCTTCAAATGTCCATCACCAACGCGAGTCTTGAATAGCCAATCGGTATACAGAATGGATTTTTGAGGGGGGTATCGATGGAAGCAAATGATCACACAGATCCACAAGATGCGCTTGTTAAGAGGGTACACCGCTGTATAAAACGATACAAAAAAATTGAAAAAATTCTAAAGCAGCCTTGGCGGAATAAGGAGTTTAATTCTGGAATACAATCTTCGATAACACTACTTAACGATCTTGTTTTTCAGGTTACCTACGATGAAGAACGTTCAAATGCGTTATTAATGACGGCTAGATTTTGGTTAATGTGTTACCTTTCCCCAGTATCAATTTTGCACTTCGTTTCCAATTATCCTTCTTTTTTGTTTAACAATTTTATCTCAAAATGTATGATTATACTGATGATTTGATACATTACCGTCATTGTTTATGGACGGCGTGGAGGTGGGTGATGGACAGAAATATGATATTAAGAAGCATCAACACCGCACTAATATTTCTGTTGTTGTCAGCATGTACGACAACGAATATTTTTACCGCGGTTCAATTAGAAAATGTACAAGAAGTAAATCGTCTTTTAGATTCTGGTGTCTCTGTTAATATCAAAGGTGGAAAAGATGCAACACCTCTATACTGGGCTGCAAGTAATGGCTCAATGAAAATTGCTGGACTTCTGATTGATCATGGTGCTGAAATTGACGCTAGAAACAGCGCTGGTTTTACTCCTTTGTTCGCATCAGCATATTGGAGCAGTAAGGACGTATCAGCATTGCTAATTAGCAAGGGGGCTAATGTAAACGCCAAAAGCAATTCTGGATGGACTCCCCTGCACAAGGCAATTGAGCGGTATGCATACCCACCAGATTCCGGCCGATCACCACCACCATCAGCTAACGAGTTGGCATCAATGATGGAAATTGTGAAGCTATTGATTGCTAACGGGGCAGATGTTAATGCCGAAAGTTCAGATGGTGAGACGCCGCTGATATTTGCAGCGGCAGCAGGACGGAGTGACTTGGTCGAACTGCTGATAGCTCACAATGCAAATATTAACAGCAAGGGCAACGAGGGTGTCAGTGCTCTCTACATGGCAACAATAATGGATCGATTAGCTGTTGCTAAGTTGTTGTTGGAACATGGTGCTAAAGTAGATTCCAGAACGAAGAGCGGCTATACACCCCTGATGTACGCGGCTCGAATTGGAAATTATTCATTTACTGAAATGCTCATTGCACATGGTGCTGATGTAAATGCTTCTGATTTCAGTAATAAATGGCACCCTCTTGCTTGGGCACTTTCTTACGCTGCATTATCCTCCAGTGCAGGCCAAAAACAAGCTAAAACACAGATGAATCATTCAGAATTCAAAGAATATCAGAGCAAACTGAAATTTTTGAAGAGAGAGTGGCATGAAGTGGCTCAGAGCCTTGTTAATCATGGTGCTGATGTAAAAGTCACAGATATTAATGGAGATTCTCCCTTATATCTGGCGGCATTAATTGGCGATGCGGGACTTGTTGAATTATTTCTTAACCACGGTGCATCGTTAGATGATGCCAGATCCGGTGAAACGCCACTTCATGGGGCAATTGCAGAACATCATAGAGATGTTGCTGAACTACTCATCAATAGGGGAGCAAATGTAACCATCAAAAATATGAGTGGTAGGACTCCTCTACATTTTCTTGCTGCTTTGATGGATGACCAGAATCTTGCGGAAATGATGATTAGTCGTGGGGCCGGGGTAAATGCAAAAGATAAAAGTGGTTATACTCCCTTGGAAATGGCGGTCAAAGCAGGAAACAAGCAAGTGGCAAGTGTGTTACGTAAATATGGTGCCAAGTAAGCAAACTGGGGGTTCCGGATGGACACTAATTATTGAACAGTGCGACAGAGATGCCTGCCGACATGAGAGTGGAATCGGAATATCCGTGCTGTCAGCAATACAATTCAGTGCAGTTGTGCAACTGCCAACAACACCGGATACTTGTTTATTCCTTTGGTAATTGTAGCTGCTGCAGTTACTGAAATTGTGGCATAACCGCATGACTCCAGCCACTCGGTCAGTTCATTTTCTCTGAATCCCAGGTGAAACACTCCCGTCGGATCATCATGGAAGCTACCGTCCTCCGCTGACAAATCTGCCAAGGCGATCCACCCTCCGGGCCGCAGAATCCGTTTGAGCAGAATAAGGAGTGATTTAACATCGTTGATGTGGTGAAGCATCATGGCACTAGTAACAACGTTGAATGTCCCTGCAGGCAGTTCCCCCACGGCAAGATTACAGAGCTCTGTCCGTACATTTGAAATTCCCGATTGCT
Organism: Desulfuromonadaceae bacterium; assembly: GCA_028688955.1. Classification (GTDB taxonomy): domain Bacteria; phylum Desulfobacterota; class Desulfuromonadia; order Geobacterales; family Pseudopelobacteraceae; genus JACRCG01. The sequence continues at coordinate 27,034 of JAQTXD010000018.1, read as the reverse complement.
GAACTTTAGCTGAAAGCCTATCCAGCATACCGCCTGAATTGTCTACACCGGTGATACTGCGAAATAGAGGTGCCAACTGCAAGGTTACCAATCCGGTACCACATCCAATATCAGCGGCATCCCACTCCGGCAAAATCGTAATGGCAGCAGTGATAGCTGTGGCCACATCATACGCCAGTTTTACCCGCCTTGGCTCTTCATCCCAGTTAAGTGCAATGTCATTAAAGTTTTTGGGTTCAGTCATGCATATCTCTCACAATAAAAAAAACAGCTATATGATCTTGAGACGCCGACTACAATGTCGCGTTCTACAGTACGTTAAGATAAGCTTCCAGTATAATTGCCACCAATACCTTGATGGATTCCAACCTGATTGCCATCCAGTTGTCCCTGGTTATAGGCACTCATGTTGATGTAGCTTTTACGGCTATGCACAGTTCTCGTCGGACCCATCTCGTTCATCGACTTTTTGATCAGTGTTTCCTTGACCGGCACCAGAGCCCCTGGTGTAACAGGGGTCTGCTGTTTTTGGACTTTCAGTTTATCGGTAATTGTTACCACCGCGCCAAGATAATACGACTGACGCATCATTTCACGCTGGCGATTTGCCAACCGATCAGGCACATGGTGTCGTACATAGTTCGCACATAATTTTCTGACTGTTCTGTCCAGGAAGGTAAAGGTATAGACGGCAATCTGCACATCTGCGCCGACACCGATAAATGTTAGTTTGCCGGCAGCAGGATTATGAATAGCCTGACAGTCGAATGCCGTACATACACCTGCCGATAAGTGCCGTACCCATTTGGGGAGTGTTTTGCTGACAGCCGTTTCAACTCTATCTGCGGAATCCGGTTTGTTGTCTGGCTCAATGTCGGCCATTGCCAGATTGTGTTCCGACAGCAGTCGCTGGGCATGGGACGCGGCCAATGCGGCCTCATGTTCGTTACTGGAACGGGATAGAGCCAGCAGTTTTCTGATCTTTTCGATAATGGGACTGGCTACCAACTGTTTTTCCTTTGTTGTGGTCAAACGTGCCTCGAAATTCATAAAATGCTGTAACTCTATGTATCTTACTGCTATCCATGATGCCCGTTTTAATTTCGGGAGAATATCATCACAGACTGGATTCTGCATTGATACGTATCACGAAAGGTCGAATATAAGAAGTTCCGCTTTATCCCTGCCTGAAACAGTCAGCCGATCCAGGGTGCCAATGCTTACAGCAGCACCATCTCCCTGTTCTAAATGTTGACCATTAACCAGAAGATTTCCACGTACTACCTGCAGCCATGAGTATCGATTATGTGGGATCCGATACACAATCTCTTCGCCGCACTCAAGGAGCGCCGCATAAAGATTTACATCCTGGCGGATGGTTACCGATCCGTCACGGCCATCCGACGAGGCGATCAGACACAGCTGTTTTCGTTTCTCTCCGTCCGTGAAGAATTTCTGTTCATAGCTCGGTATTACTTCATTCCTTTCCGGCATTATCCATATCTGCAGGAAGTGAAGAGGATCCTCTTTTGAGTGGTTATATTCACTATGGGTGATGCCTGTCCCGGCGCTCATTCGCTGCACCTCGCCAGGCCGGATCACAGATCCGTTTCCCATACTGTCACGGTGTTCCAGAGCTCCTTCCAGAACATAGGAAATGATCTCCATATTCTGATGTGGATGGGTAGGAAATCCTGTTCCCTTTTGCACCCGGTCTTCGTTAATAACCCGCAGCGCTCTAAAACCCATCTGATCCGGGTCATAATAGTTTGCAAAGGAAAAAGTATGATACGTGTTCAACCAACCATGGTCTGCATGGCCCCGTTCTCCTGCTTTTCGTATATTCAGCATGATATTATCTCCTTTTGCGGCCAAAGTGGCGGGTCGACAGGGATGATGAGTGGTTCCCATCCCTGTCACGCAGGAGCCGGTAAATCTATTTTTTTATCATCTCGACCTCAAGGGTGATCGCAATATCTTCACCTACGGCAACCCCGCCGGTTTCAAGAGCTGCGTTCCAGACAAGTCCAAAATCTTTACGGTTTATCTTGGTTGTTGCCGTAGCACCTCGTCGAATGTTGCCCCAGGGGTCTTTGCTTTCTTGTGACGGACCTTCAACAGCAAGCACCACTTCCCTGGTTACGCCGTGCAATGTCAGGTCGCCAGTTATATTCAGCCTGTCAGCACCTGCCTTGGCAACTTTCTTTGACACAAAGGTCATAACAGGATATTTTGCCACGTCAAAGAAATCGGCACTGCGAAGATGCTCATCACGCTTGTTGACATTGGTATTTATCGATTTAGTATCGATATTCACTGCTACTTTTGACTTGGTGATGTCCTTATCGTTGATTTCAACTGTGCCAGAGAATTTATCAAAACTTCCCTTTACATTGGAGACCATCAAGTGACGCACCTTGAAGCCGACATTTGAATGGTCAGGGTCAATTGTCCAGGTAGAGGCAGATGCAAAAGCCGGAAGAGCAAGTGTAACAATGGTGCTGATTAAAGCGATAAAGCGTTTCATGATATTTCTCCTTTTTAGATTCAGACTGATGTCAGTTAATATGATATTGAGATAATGACATATAAAAATTATTCGTGTTTCGGCTCCCGTCCCCCCTTCGTGCCAAGTTTTTTGCACAGCGTGCCAAGCAACTCCTGTTCATGGCCGGAAAGTATGTCCATTTCTGCAACGATTGCTGACTCCACATCTGCAAACACTCTGGCAATCAACTCTGACCCGGTTGATGTCAGGGTAACGGTAAAATAACGCCTGTCCTCGACACTCCTTTCCCGCTTCACTAATCCATGCTTCTCCAGATTATCGATAACCAGCGTCATGTTGCCGGTACTTTTGAGTATTTTGGCCCCGATATCTCTCTGGCAGAGCGGCCCTTTGTGATGTAGCGCTTCCAGAACGCCAAACTGACTGATCGTAAGATGCGCCGAAGACATGTAACGGTTCACCCTGCTAGTCACCGACTCTGCTGCACGCATCAACTTAGTGTATGTGTTCAGAGCACGGTATGTTGGTCTCTCTGTCGCTTTCATGTGCATCCTCATTGCATCGACGTCATATAGTTTAATATCAAACTATTCTTTTAGAGCTTTTATGTCAAGAATATTTTCCCGTACGGGCGGAATAGTATGAGAGCTTTGGTGCAACTCAATTCAGCAGTATGTTCAGCTTGATATATCGGCCCGCAGGTTGAGGTTCCGGTTATGACCGGACGGGTTCATGCTCGTTCCGGTTCCGGCGGCGCTGGTTTCCGGCTTATTTCCGGCAAAATGATCCGGTGAATCATCCGAATCACCTCATGGCTCGCATCTGTACTGACTCATTTCATACTCACAAATGAACCGGGATAAATTTGCAATTGACAACTGTCAGCATGAGGACTATATGATTATATAGTCATACATAGGTGAGGTCACCATGAAAGAACTTATTGATTTTCGCGCTGAGGTGTTGAAAGCCTTGGCACAGCCAACCCGTCTTAAAATAGTCGATTTTCTCCGTGACGGTGAGCGGTGTGTTTGTGAAATTTTCCCGGCGATTGGTGAAGAGCAGTCCAACACTTCCCGCCATCTCAACATGATGATTTCGGCAGGAGTTCTCTCCCGGCGCAAAGATGGCCTTAAAATCTATTATTCAATCAAGCATCGGGAGACCCTGGAAATTCTGGACATTATCAACGTTATTGTGAAGCAGGAGATTACCGGACGTCATAACCTTCTGAGCACCACCTGATAGTCGCTCTTTTTTATGATTTTACGTGAGTAATCAATCAGTCGCTCATGGAGTATGCCATGCTTAAACGTTTTGCAGATTATGTTGTCTTTACCATTTTAGGTCTCGCCCCCGCTTCGCGGTCCGGAGAAGCCCTTGATTTCTTCATCTATGACACTCTTAAGATTTTCCTGTTACTGACAACAATCATCTACATCGTTGCTATCATCCGTGCTTCCTTTCCACCGGAAAAAACCAAACGACTCCTTTCGCGCAGACGGGAATATGTCGGCAATGTCCTCGCTGCCCTACTGGGAATCGTTACTCCCTTCTGCTCCTGTTCAGCAGTTCCACTCTTTATCGGTTTTGTCGAGTCCGGCGTGCCTTTGGGCGTGACATTTTCATTTCTTATCTCTTCACCGATGGTTAATGAAGTTGCGTTGATAATGCTCTGGGGACTGTTCGGCTGGAAAATTGCGCTCATCTATATCGGTTCAGGACTGTTGGTGGCGATTATTGCCGGGATTGTCATAGGAAAGTTGAAAATGGAAACGTATGTTCAGGACTACGTCTGGGAGATGCAGGTCGGTAGCACCGACATTGTACGGCAGACATTCCGGGAGAAACTCGGATATGCGCGGACATATACGCAGGATCTGCTGAAAAAGATCTGGCCGTATGTGGTTGTGGGTGTTGGTTTGGGTGCATTTATCCATGGGTATGTACCAGCGGACTTTCTTGCAACATGGGCAGGACCTGACAACCCGTTTGCCGTTCCGGTTGCCGTAGCGTTAGGGGTTCCTCTCTACAGTAACGCCGCCGGGGTTATTCCGATTGTTCATGCCTTGATGGAAAAGGGCATGGCCGTTGGCACTGTGCTGGCATTCATGATGGCGGTCACGGCGCTCTCTCTGCCGGAGGCTATAATTCTGAAGAACGTTCTGAAAAATCGATTGCTAATCGTATTCTTCGGCATAGTCGCATCAGCGATTATCTGTGTCGGCTACCTGTTTAACGCCATACTGTGACCGGTAGACACCGGTCGTATTCACTGAAAAGGGAGAGAGATTATGAAAATTGAAGTATTGGGAACCGGCTGTGCGAAGTGCAAAACGCTCTATGACAACGTGAAGAAAGCGGTTGAAGAAAGTGGCACAACGGCTGAGATCATCAAAGTAGAAGAAATACTAAAAATCATGGCATACGGAGTCATGAGCACCCCGGCGCTTGTAATCGACGGCACTGTTGTCTTTTCCGGAAAAACGGCGTCTGTCGGAGAAATCAAGGGGATGCTATGAAAACATATTTTGTTGCAACACTGCTGATAGCACTTTGTGCGTTGTCTGTTTCAGCCATGGCTGCAGAACTTCCCTCCTCAAATAATACCGTAATCCGTGCTGCACTGGCATCAGGCAAGCCCACTGTGGCAGATTTTGGTGCCCGCACGTGCATCCCCTGTAAGAAAATGGCACCGATTCTGGAAGTGCTCAATCGCGAGCTTAAAGGCAAGGCGAATGTTACGTTCACTGATGTCTGGGCAGCACCTGAACTTGCCCGGGAGTATCGGGTACAGATGATTCCAACTCAGATCTTCTTTGATGCTAATGGCAAGGAAGTCAAACGTCATATGGGTTTTATTGATAAGGCGGACATCCTGAAAGAGCTGAGGGCAGCGGGACTTAAATGAGCATTTTGGAAAACATAGAGCAGATAATCACGCTCTATCCGCTTGTAGCATTCGGGGCAGTGTTTCTTGCCGGAGTGATCTCTTCTGCGTCTCCCTGCGTACTTGCAACCATACCGCTGGTGGTCGGTTTTGTCGGCGGATACAGTGATGGTGACAGAGGGAAAGCCTTTCGATATTCCCTTGTCTTTATCCTCGGGTTATCGTTAACCTTTACTGCCTTTGGAGCCGCAGCAGGTTTGTTCGGCACTATGTTCGGCACCCTTGGCGGGCCATGGTATATCATTTCCGGCTCAATAGCTCTTGTCATGGGTGGACAACTGATGGGCATGTACAATATTCATCTGCCTTTCAGACGTGATTACAAACCCAGGCAGGGTGGCATCATTGGAGCTTTGTTGCTGGGGCTGTTCTTCGGCGCTGTCTCCTCTCCCTGCGCCACACCGGTACTGGTCGTCCTGCTGACTCTGGTCGCAAGCAAGGGCCAAGTGCTCTATGGTGTCGCGTTGCTGTTCAGCTATGCCATCGGACATTGTTTGTTGATGCTTTTTGCCGGTACCTTTACCGGATTTGTCGAGGGATTCGTCAAGGCACGCGGAGTGATCAACTTCTCCCTCTGGGCCAGGCGGGTCAGCGGGTTGGTCGTTGCACTGGCCGGAGGCTGGTTCGTTTGGCAGGGTTTGTAGATTCGTCTTACAGCTTCTTATAATCTTTTGATACCGGTCAAACTTTTATGTGATCTGTTAAGGTACCGTGTGGCCATCTGTTTCATCACAAAAGATTTCTATGATACGGGGGACGCTATGGAACACCTGCTGAAACAGCTGGTACAGAATGCTTCGGATGCAATTCTTATCTCGGACGTTGAGGGAGTTGTCCGCTATTGGAACTGTGGTGCGGGCCTGCTCTTTGGCTATGATGCCGCAGAAGCAGTCGGCCAAACTCTCGACCTGATAATCCCTGAGAATCTTCGTAGCCGCCATTGGGAAGGCTACCGGCGGGTAATGGCGTCGGGAGAAACCAAATATAAAATTGGACTTCTGTCTTCACCCGGCGTCCGTAAAGATGGTTCGCGAATCTCCCTCGAATTCAGCATGGTGTTGCTGCACAATGATGACGGCAGCATGGCCGGATGTGCATCAGTCATGCGGGATATCAGTGATCGATGGAAGAAAGAGAAGGAATTGAAGGAGCGCCTGTCTGCCTGCGAGGCAAGATTGGCCGATGCCTGCACAGCCTGAGGTCCCGTATGCGCACCATCTGCCGCTGTAGCTTACTTATCTGTTGTATCCTGCTGTTCACGCGGCCACTACCGGTCCATGCCATACCTGCCATTACCTGCCATTGTTTTACCAACCGATCATTCGATGTAGCGCATCCAACGGCGGCTGACGCTTATTTTTTAGCCATGACTCAAAACAGCTTTTTTGCCGTTGTATTCAACGTCGATAAGAAACTTATCGTACTGAAGAAGCAGCAAGGCACCTCTTCTGACGATCTTTGGGTTGCCTATTGGGTCGCCTCAAAATCTGCGGCATCCCCTGAGAGCCTGCTTAACAGCAGGCTCGCTCGCGACTCATGGACGAATGTTATCGTACCGATGCAGCTTCCCCCAAAAATGCTCGGGGTACGATTTTATTATTACCTTACATCAAATCTGCCATCAGAACGTCTGTCGCAGGTGGTGGTAGACGAACTGCTTATCAAATGTAAACTACTGAATGAATCCGATGTCACTGTCCTACGGAAAGACGGAGCGACCAACCAGGAGATAATTATCGCAGCGGTGATTGCGGCTAAAATGAATCAGCATGCCATGCAACTCTTTCGGGAAGTAAAATCCGGTACTAAAAGCTGGGGTTCGCTCTTATCTGCGGCAAAGATCGACGCAAAAAATATCCAGCATGAAATCAGTACATTGTTTTGATCGTCTGCATATTTTTCTTGACAATAACAATAACATATATAACTATAGATTTACTAGACTATGATTTCAAAAAAGACCAAATATGCGCTCAAGGCGCTCGGATATCTTGCCGAACACTCAACGGGTGAGCCGGTTCTTATTTCCGAGCTTGCGAAAGAAGAGAACATCCCCCGGAAGTTTCTTGAGGCTATTCTCGTCACTTTAAGAAAAGGCGGCGTGCTGAAAAGCAAGATCGGCAAGGGTGGCGGGTATATGCTGGCGGCATCTCCTGCGAACATAACCATCGGCAGGATTGTCAGTATTCTGGAGGGCGGTTTTGCTCTCGTTGAGTGTCTTAATGACAATGTAAAAGGTGTCTGTGAAGAATGCGGCGACCCCGCCTGTTGCGGGATTCGACTGGTGATGAGTGATGTGAAAGGCGCCATTGACTCGGTCCTTGAGTCAACGTCCCTCGCTGACATGGTTGAGAAGAGTGACGCCGCACGGCTGAAAAAATCAAACATCATGGATTTCAGCATTTAACATTTTTTTGATATAATTACCTATCAGATCTATAGATTATTAAAAGGAGAGGCCCATGAGCAACGTTTATGCAGACAATTCACAGTCCATCGGCAACACCCCTCTGGTAAGATTAAATCACATTACTGGCAACTCTAAAGCCACCATTCTGGCAAAAGTCGAGGGGCGAAACCCGGCATATTCCGTTAAATGCCGTATCGGTGCGAACATGATCTGGGATGCCGAAAAGCGAGGTATTCTGAAGCCGGGGGTTGAAATTATCGAACCGACATCCGGTAACACCGGTATTGCGCTTGCGTATGTTGCTGCTGCGCGTGGTTATAAGCTGACCCTTACCATGCCGGAAACGATGAGCGTCGAGCGCCGTCGGGTACTGGCCGCGCTGGGTGCCAATCTGATCCTGACCCCCGGAGCAGAGGGAATGAAGGGGGCAATCAGTCGCGCCGAAGAGATAGCAGCCGCAGAACCGGAAAAATACTTCCTGCCGCAGCAGTTTAAAAACCCGGCAAATCCGGAGATTCATGAAAAAACCACCGGGCCGGAAATCTGGAATGACACCGACGGGGCCGTCGATGTTGTGGTTGCCGGAGTCGGCACCGGCGGAACAATTACCGGTATTTCCCGCTATATAAAGAATACCAAAGGCAAAAAAATCATATCCGTTGCCGTTGAACCGAAAGAGAGCCCGGTCATTACCCAGCATCTCGCGGGACAACCGATTCAGCCGGCACCGCACAAGATTCAAGGGATTGGTGCCGGATTTATCCCTGATACTCTCGATCTTTCTGTAATTGATCGCGTTGAACAGGTTGAGAGTGCAGAGGCAATTGAATTTGCCAAGCGCATGGCAAAGGAGGAAGGGCTGCTGGTCGGCATATCCTGCGGTGCGGCGGTCGCAGCGGCGGTACGCCTTGGCCAGCTGGATGAGTTTGCCGGCAAGACAATCGTAGTCATTCTACCTGACGGTGCAGAACGATATCTTTCGACCGCCCTTTTCGAGGGAATTTAACCATGAGCACAGCCGGTTCCGAATATCGTCTTGACGGTATATACAAGCAGCGCCAGCCGGGATTTTACATGCAGCGGGTCAAACTGCCCGCCGGTGTCATTTCTGCCAATCAGGCCCGCACAGTTGCAGCGGTCTCTTCGCACTTCGGGCACGGTGCGGTTCACCTTACCAGCCGTGGCAGCATGGAGATTCATTGGCTGAAAGAAGAAGTTCTGCCTCAGGTCAAGTGTGAACTGGCCAAGTCCGGGCTGTCATCCCGCGGTGCGTGCGGCGGTGCGGTTCGCGGCATTACCTGTTCCAGCCAGAGTTCTCTCGGATTCCCGGCTATTGAATCGCTTGCACGCCGCTTGCATCGTCATTTCACCGGCAATCCACGTTTTGAACGCCTGCCGAAAAAATTTAAAATCGGCATCGAGGCTGATGTTGTCGGCGGCAGGCACCTGATTCAGGATGTGGGTCTGGTGCTTGCGTCTCTTGACGATGGTCGCGCGTCCTATGATATCTGGATCGCCGGTGGCCTGGGACGGGAACCGCGCGCCGGATTTCTGCTTGCCGAGCGGGTGCCGGAAGAACGGATCATTCCGATTATTGAAGCAATTATCGCAGTGTATGCCACCAACGCACCTCCCCCGAAACGGCTTAAATTTTTAGCCAGCGAGTTCGGAGAAGTGAAACTCCGGCACCTGATTGAAGCGGAAGCAACATTCTGCGAATCGGTTCCTGAATTTACCGGTTTACCGGACTGTCTTGTCACCCCCTCACAGGGGCATCAGCGCTTGGAGATTCCGGTTTTCGCAGGCAAGCTGGCGTCAGATCAGCTTTTGCATATTGCTGATGCCAGCGACCGCTTTGCCGATGGCACGCTGATGGTGACCGCTGACCAGGATATTGCCCTGCAGCTGTCTCCCGGTGTTGATGCAGCTGAAGTGCTGGAAACCGTGCGAAACAAGACCGCCCTGGCCTTCGCAGATGCAATCAAAACCCTGCGTGTCTGCCCCGGCAGCCATGAGTGCCAGATGGGGCTGTCTGCAACTCGCGAAATTGCCGCTCTGGTGACCGATATAGTGACAGAGCATGCGAAGGGGCTCCAGTGGGCAGTTTCCGGCTGTTCCAACTCCTGCACCCAGCCCCAGTTAGCGGAGGTCGGGATTATCACCACCCGCTTGAAGACCGATGCAGAAGGGCTGAAATCTCCACGGTTCGATGTCTACCGCAGGTTGCAGCCCGGTCTGGGGCAGAGAGAACATGAGGGTCTGACGCTGGAGGAACTGACAACTCTGCTGGGGAAAATTACCTAAACAAGCTCTTTAACTTTTTCGACGATATAGGCACCGATCGGAATAGCGGATGTTGCAGCGGGGGACGGTGCGTTGCAGACGACGAGCGCCCGCTTTGAGGTAACGAACAGGAAGTCATGTATCAGCTCTCCCCCTTTGCTTACCGCTTGCGCACGGATGCCGGCGGGGTAATCGTGCAGATCGGCGACGGTAAGTGAAGGACAATATTTTCTCACCAGTTCCAGGTAGCCCTTTTTATACAGGCTGTTCTTCAGTTCGATCATACTTACTGAAAAGTTTTTGCGCAGGACCTTGAGCAGCCCCGGATACGTAAGCATCTCAAAGCTGTCCCGCAGGCTGAAGTCCATCCTGTTATATCCTTCCCGCTTGAAGGCAAGAACCGCGTTCGGCCCGACTGTCACGGTACCGTCGATCATGCGGGTCAGGTGTACTCCGAGGAAGGGGAGGTCCGGATCAGGAATAGGATAAATCAGGTGATTGACGATCCGGTTATGTTCGGCACCCAACAGAAAGTAATCTCCGCGAAAGGGAATTATTTTGAAATCCGGATCAATCCCCATCATGCGAACAACCCGGTCCGCCATCACCCCGGCACAGGCAACGAGATAACGCCCTGAAAATATGCCGTTGCCGGTCGTAATGGTTATTTTATCAACCCCCTCTTCAACCGCCGTAACCATACTGTCATAGCGGACCTCTCCGCCCCCCTTCACCACCAGACCAGCCATTTTCTCCGTAATCTCGGTATAACTGACAATACCGGTTGACGGCACCAGAATCGCTCCAACGCCGGTAATATTCGGTTCCTGCCGTTTCAGCTGCCCGGCAGACAACTCCTCAATCTGAATTTCATTTTCGGCGCAGCGCGTTGCCAAAGCCGCCATCCTTGCCAGTTCCTGCTCATTTGTTGCCACCAGCATTTTGCCGCATTCATCGTATCTGATGCCGTACTCCCGGCAGAACTGTTTGGTCGCAGCGTTTCCTTCCTTGCAGAACCTGGCTTTCAGACTTCCCGGCGCGTAATAGACGCCGGCATGAATGACACCGGAGTTGCGACCGGTCTGGTGGCATGCTGGACGGGATTCTTTTTCCAGGACAATCACCGTGCAGCCCGGGAAAGTACTCTGGAGCTGCCACGCCGTGGAGATGCCGATTATCCCCGCTCCAATCACGATATAGTCATATGTCATAAGATCTCCTTCCGAATCATGCGACAAAAAATTTCCGCTGCCGGAGAAAGAGTCCTCCCTTTTCTGTGCACCAGATAAAAGCTGCGGGTTATAGTCAGACCCGCCGGTTTTACTGACACCAGCTTACCCAGCTTCAGTTCTTCTCGAACAGCCAGTTCGGAAATAAATGCCACTCCGCAATCAGCCAGCACCGCCTGTTTTACCGCTTCGCTGCTTGATATCGTCGCACATACTCGCAAATCGCTTACTTTTATACCCAGCTGCCTGAGCGCAGCATCAACCACATCATTGGTTCCTGAACCTTTTTCACGCATGATTATCGGCTCCCTTAACAATTCCTCCGCATGAATTTCTGCTCGACCACACCAGTGGTGCCCGTTACGGACGACCAGGAGGATTTCATCGTATCCGAGAGGTTCTGATGTGAACTGCTTTTCGTTTACCGCACTACCGACGATGCCGATTTCGATTCGTTCATCCATCAGTTTGGCCAGAATTTCACCGCTGTCACCGATCTCGACCGAGACGATGAGCCCCGGAGCACCGGTACGCAGAGCGGCAATTGCCTTCGGCAGCAGGTAGGTGCCGGGAATCGTGCTGCCGCCGATGCAGAGCTCGACACCATCAACCTGACGAAACTGCAGAATGGCCTGTTCTGTTTCTTTTAGCGATTTTATAACCTGTTGCGCGTGATCCAGCAGGATTTTCCCCGCCTCAGTCGGAAAGGCACCACGTCCGGTGCGATCCAGCAAGCGTACCCCGCAGAGATCTTCCAGGGTCGCGATATGCTGACTGGCGGTAGACTGGGTGATACAGGCCGCCTCCGCACCTTTCGAGAAGCTGCCTGTCGTAGCAATAGTTACAAATATTTCAAGCTGCTTCAGATTCATACCGGCTCGATATCGTTATTACCAATTATACTTATTGGCAGCATCGAATATATCAATTTGACATACGATCACATTACTACGTATAAGAACACGAAATTATATGATAAATCACAAAGATGCCAGAACAAATCACAGAGTAGCACGGAGAATACATGAAATCGAGGTTCATAGTATTTATTACCCTGATCTGTCTAATGACAACTGCTGCGGCTTTCGCTTCAAGCCGTTCCGGTGTTGTAACCCTTGAGGTGGACCTTTCAGCTCAGGGAACAGGCAAGGGCGCAAAACTCTGGGTTCCCTACCCGGTAACTGACCGCTACCAGAAGATCAGCGACATCAAAGTCAGCGGCGATTTTGCCTCATACGGTGTCTATACTGATTCAACGTTTGGCACTCCGATTCTCTATGCCCAGTGGCCTGCCACCGCTTTGCACCGAAAACTGAGCTTTACTTTCACTGTTGACCGCCAGGAGATTCGCCAGACCAACCTACCGACGACGGAACCTGTCTGGAACCGGGCTGACTACGCCGAATTTCTGAAACCAACGAGCCTCGGACCTATTGACGGGGACGTGAAGAAGCTGGCCGACTCCATCACCAAAGGCAAACGAAACGTGTTGGAAAAAGCCAGGGCCATCTACGACTGGTGCTGCAGTAACATGTATCGGGATCCGGAGACGATCGGCTGCGGCAAGGGAGACGTATGCAATCTGCTGCGTAAGCCGGGCGGTAAGTGTACCGACATTTCATCCGTCTACATAGCCCTCTGCCGCGCAGCCGGTGTGCCGGCTCGGGAAATTTTCGGCATCAGACTCGGCAGAAAAGCCAGTGAAGACATTACTACCTACCAGCACTGCTGGGCAGAGTTTTTTCTCCCGGGCTATGGCTGGGTAACGGTTGACCCGGCCGATGTTCGCAAGGCGATGCTGGTGGAAAAGCTGGATTTGACTGATGCAAAAGCAAAAGAGTACCGGGAATACTTCTGGGGCGGCATAGATTCATACCGGGTTGCGCTCGCTACCGGACGGGACATACTCCTCAATCCTCTGCAGGCCGGTGCACCACTTAACACCTTCGGATATCCGTATGCCGAAGTAGGCGACAAGATGATCGACTTCTATCAGCCGAAGAATTTCTTCTACACCTACAGTTTCAAAGAGAAGTAGCATCACCCTCTTTTTTAATGTTAGCGACTGATCTTGGTTGATAAGAGCAGAAGTCTCAATAAATAGCGTCATTACGGGAATTAACAGCAGGCACAGTGGAATAAATACAATTCCTATAGACTTTAAAATTTATTTCTTGACAGATCTGCTTTATTTAGGCAGTATTCACACAGACTTTAATTACATGATGTACAGCAGACCATCACCACTACGTTGTTGGTCTGTTTTTTTCGGCAATTAATCTATAATATCTATAGTTATTATAAATACAGTGTAAAAACAGGAATACGGCATGGACCTCATAATCGATGAGAAAAAAATTGAGGGGTTGTTAACGGCAAACCATGCGGTTCCCGATGCAAATGGCCTGACTCGCGAAGGGCGGGTCTTTTTTATCGGCGCAAACCTTCCGATCCACAGCACGCTTGAAACCATGTACGAGAGCTATTGCCAGGAATCAAGCGACCTGTTTCATATTACCTTTGGAGATGCTGTAAAGTTTGAAGAGAACCTTGAGATGCTGCGCCAGATCAAGCGTAATTTTTCAATTCGGCTTATGGGACGAATCGGGTATCGCCTCTCGGAATTACAAATCCAGCGCACCTACCTGAGCGGTCTGGATATTCTGGACATGCCGGTCTCCCCGCATGAGGACGATGATTCCGGTAGCATAGGCAGCTGTGCAGTACCGTCAAAATATAAAGCTGCGACGGAGATATTTCCGCACTGGTCGGTCGTCTCGTCAATACAGATTGGACAGTGCACACCACGTGCAGTACATGAACGAATTGGAGAGCTGTTACGTAACGGCATCATACCACTGCTCGATGCTGCCCGTAAAAATGTCACCTGGAATGAACAAACCGTCATTGCGTGCTATCGCTTCATTGCCGCTGAATGGCACCGCCACAGAGTGCCACTCAAGTCAATTGTGCCGCTCCTTCGGCTGACAACACCTTTTGTTCTTGCCCAAAAAACCGGCTACCTGCGTGACGTTATCGAAAAGCTTGATGATCGCCGTATTCTGGCAGCTTCCGACTTGCGCCGTCATCTGCGCACTCGCGACGCTGAAGCGTCATTTGAATCTGCAGGATTGTAAATGGGACCTCTGCCGTTCGACAAGCCACTTAAAATAGACACCCGCCCCATCTGGCTGATCGTAGTCGATCGTACACTGCGCTATCAACTTCTGGCTGGTCTGGCACTGATTGCAGTGGCTGCTTTTCAGGTGACGCCTCCCGCCGGACTATCATTGGCAGGGTATCGTTCATTGGTGCTGTTCGGAGTGACGATAATCCTATGGGTTACAGCGCTCCTGCCGATTGCCATAACAGCTCTGCTCTCTATGGTCATGCTGCCGCTGACGGGGATCCTGCCGGCAAAACAGACCTATGCGCTTTTTGGCAACGAGGCGGTATTTTTTATCCTCGGTGCTTTTATACTTGCTGCCGCCATGACCGGCACCGGACTGTCGGCGCGCCTGGCCCGCTCCATGCTTGCCCGCTTCGGCAGAACGCCCCGACGTCTGGCGCTGACGGTCTACCTGCTGGCCGCCGGACTTTCATTCTGCATGAGCGAACACGCCGTGGCAGCCATGCTGTTTCCGGTGGTCGCAGAGATAACCGACAGCCTTTCTCTCAAGGCCGGCAAAAGCACCTATTCGCGCCTCCTGTACATGTCAATCGCCTGGGGCTGTATCATTGGCGGCATCGCTACGTTTCTGGGTGGTGCCAGAGCACCGTTGGCGGTACAGATGCTGAAGGAAAACAGCGGATTGGAATTTTCATTTATGGATTGGACGTTGGCCTCCGTCACTATTGTCGTACCACTCCTGTTAATCGGCTATCTGGTTTTGGAACGCTTTTTTCCCGTCGACATCAAAGAAGTTGACGGAGGGCTGCGCTACCTGAACCGCAAGCGCCTGGAGATCGGCAAACCGGGAGTTAATGAATTCATTACGGCAATCGTCATGATCCTGACCATCGGAGCCTGGATGCTCTACGGCAGGGAACTGGGCTTGGCAAATATTGCCCTGCTGGCTACCGCAGTCCTGTTCACATTCCGCGTGGTCTCGTGGGAAAAAATCGAGGAATACGTCAACTGGGGCATTATCCTCATGTATGGAGGTTCCATCGCCCTCGCCAGCGCCCTGGAGAAAACCGGTGCAGCGCTCTGGATCGTGAAAAAAGGACTCAGCGCCTTCTCTCCGGGGCCATTCGTGATTATTGCTGTGATATCTCTCGTTGCGATTATCCTGACCGAATGCATCAGCCATGCGGCGGTTGTCGCCATCCTGATGCCAATCGGACTCGGGCTGGCTCAGGGATTAGGGATCGATCCAAAGATTATGACGCTGGCCATCGCGCTTCCAGCCGGTCTGGCATACTGCCTCCCGATGGGTACTCCGGCCACGGCCATTGTCTACGGCTCCGGGCACCTCAGCGGCCGGGAGATTATCCTGCCAGGTGCCCTGATCATGACCATTTCCTGGCTGTTGTTTCTGGGTTCAGTTTATTTTATCTGGCCGCTGATCGGGCTTACATTATAACGGCACGGAGAATCACCATGGATACATTAGTTGCAAAAGCACCTTTGAGTTCTCAAGCAGCCGAGATCCTTCGTACCGGCATTGAAACTGCCGGCGGACCGGTATCTCTGGCCTGTTCCTTTTCGCTGGAGGATGTTGCGATCATCGACATCGCCCACCAGGCGGGGATCATTCTAGGGGTCTTTGCCCTCGACACCGGGCGCTTGAACGAAGAAACCTACGAAGTGGCCGATGCCCTCGTGGAGCGCTATCGGCTCAGGATCGACTGGTACGTTCCCCGCCACGAGGCGGTGGAGGAACTTGAGCGAACAGAAGGCTTGTTCTCGTTTCGTGAAACTCTTGAGAAGCGCCACACCTGCTGCGGAATCCGCAAAGTGGAGCCTCTGTCACGAGCCCTCCGGGGATTGGCAGGCTGGGTAACCGGCATGCGCCGCGAGCAGAGCATCACCCGGGGCGACCTGAAAGCGATTGAACAGGATGGACTGAACGGCGGCATACTCAAGATCAACCCGCTGCTCGACTGGAACGAAGAACAACTGTTTCGGTACACGGCAGAAAACCGGCTGCCAAAAAACCGGCTCTACAGTCAGGGGTACCGCTCCATCGGCTGCGCCCCCTGTACACGCAGCGTGCAGCCTGGCGAAGATAGCCGGGCGGGACGATGGTGGTGGGAGAATCCGGAAAACAAAGAGTGCGGGCTGCACCGAAGATGATGCACCAAACTGAGGAGCAAGACAATATGAGCAAAAATCTGACCCACTTGCAGCAACTTGAAGCTGAGAGCATCCACATTATCCGTGAAGTGGTCGCCGAGTTCGCCAATCCGGTGATGCTTTATTCCATAGGCAAGGATTCGGCGGTTATGCTGCACCTTGCGCGGAAGGCTTTTTACCCGGCACCACCCCCTTTTCCTCTCATGCACGTGGATACCACCTGGAAATTCCGCGAGATGATCCAGTTTCGTGACAAGATGGCGGCCGAATGCGGTCTTGACCTGATCGTCCACGTGAATGAAGAAGGGGTGCGTCAGGGGATCTCCCCTTTTACCCATGGTTCTTCTCTCTATACCGACATTATGAAGACCGAAGGACTGAAGCAGGCGCTGGATCGTTACAAGTTTGATGCAGCTTTTGGCGGGGCGCGGCGTGACGAGGAAAAATCGCGGGCCAAAGAGCGAATATTTTCCTTCCGTAGCGCCAGCCACCGCTGGGACCCCAAAGACCAACGGCCGGAACTCTGGAACCTCTACAATACCCGCATCAAACCGGGGGAAAGTATCCGTGTATTCCCGATCTCGAACTGGACCGAACTCGATATCTGGCAATATATCCACCTGGAGAATATTCCGATTGTGCCGCTCTACTATGCAGCTGTCAGGCCGGTAGTGGAACGGGACGGCATGTTGATCATGGTGGATGATGAACGCCTTGAGCTCAAACCGGGAGAAACCGTACAGTACAGATCTGTGCGGTTCCGTACCCTCGGCTGCTATCCCCTAACCGCTGCCGTTGAGTCGGAAGCAGCAACCCTGCCGGAGATCATCCAGGAGATGCTGCTGACCAAGACCTCGGAACGCCAGGGAAGATTGATCGACCATGACTCGGCCGGCTCCATGGAAAAGAAGAAACAGGAGGGGTACTTCTAATGGCACACCAATCAGAGTTGATCGAGGCGGACATCCTCGCATATCTTAAAAACCACGAAGAAAAAACGATGCTTCGCTTCATCACCTGCGGCAGCGTCGATGACGGTAAAAGTACCCTGATCGGTCGGCTGCTCTGGGATTCCAAGATGGTGTTCGAAGACCAGCTGGCATCACTGGAAGCAGACAGCAAAAAGGTCGGCACCCAGGGAGGAGCCATTGATTATGCCCTGCTGCTGGACGGCCTGCAGGCAGAACGGGAGCAGGGAATAACCATTGACGTAGCCTACCGCTACTTCTCCACTGATAAACGCAAATTCATTGTCGCCGATACCCCCGGCCACGAGCAGTATACCCGCAACATGATTACTGGAGCCTCCACCGCCCAGGTGGCTGTCATCCTTGTTGATGCCCGCAAAGGGCTGCTGACCCAGACCAGACGCCACAGCTATCTGGTTTCCCTTGTCGGCATCCGTAACATCGTGCTGGCAGTCAACAAGATGGATTTAATTGATTTCGACCAACTGCGCTTCGACGCCATTGTTCAGGACTATCGGCAGTTCGCCGTATCTCTCGGATTTGGCGACATCACCGCCATCCCGCTCTCCGCCCTGGGTGGTGACAACATGATAGAACCGAGTCTCAACACCCCCTGGTACACGGGCCCCACTCTCATGAACTATCTGGAAAACGTACCTGCTGGCGGGGATAGCAGGGAAGAACCGTTCCGGATGCCGGTGCAGTGGGTAAACCGCCCCCATCTCGACTTCCGCGGTTTCTGCGGAACGGTCACCACAGGAACCATCCGGCAGGGAGACGAACTGCGCGTTGCCGCCTCCGGACAGACAAGCAGGGTAGCCCGCATCGTTACCATGAATGGTGATCTACCGGAAGCAACAGCCGGGCAGGCGATAACGCTTACCCTGGAAGACGAGATCGATATCAGTCGGGGTGACATGCTCTCCGCACCCGATGCGCCGCCGGTCTATGCCCGGCACCCGGAAGCGCACCTGGTCTGGATGCATGACCAACCGCTGCAGCCGGGGCAGATCTACGTGGTGAAAACGGCAACTGCGGTAACACCCGGCAGGGTCACCACCGTACAGTACGGGGTGGATGTCAATACCCTCGAACAGAGACAGGTGCCAACGCTGGCGTTGAACGAAATCGGCGTTGTCCGTCTGGAACTGGACCGTCCGATATCTTTTGATCCCTACCATAAAAATCGCCACACCGGCAGCTTTATCCTCATTGATCGTTTTACCAACGCTACTGTCGCAGCCGGCATGATTATCGCGGCGGCACCACTTGAGCTGCAGTGGGCACAGCTGGATGGAGCCGCTCAGGAATTTTCCGGCTCGGGCCGACGTATCAGCCTGAGTGAAGCCTCCATCAGCGGCAGGGGAGTAAGCGTCGTAGATCTCTCCACGGAGGATGAAACCCTGGAATTCGATGTTTCCCCCAGCTTCCTCGACTATCTTGGCAAGGGCAACCGGGTTCTCTTGCGGCTGCGGGATGTGTGGCAGCTGCACTCTGTTGCCGCCATGGCCTATGAGCTGACTTTGTCATTTGAATTTGACCGGACGGCGGAAGGAGTGAGTATCCTCCTTTTCAAACGGAGCATACCGGTAGCACACCAGATGTCTGCCGAAAGCGGTACGGGGATATGATGGCGCCCCGGATTTAATGCGTAAATTTATTTGACAACAGCTGTATCCAGTTATTATTTTGGTACCATGTTACTGAAGGGGAGCATGGTGGTGATAAAGAATGTTATCTGGTTGTTTCAAGTCGCGGTTCTCTACGTTTTAACGCTTGCCTTTGCAGTTCTTCCAGCATGTCTTGTTTACCCGACCGGGCGCTTCGTCGGCAGATTGGGGGGCGTAATAATTCCCAAACGCCGGCGCATAGCCGTCGATAATATCAGCAAGGCACTGCCGACAATGATGAAACGCCCCGGATGGAATTGCCCGCTCCTCACCCCTGAGGAGATTGCACGCGTGATGTTTTGTCACCTTGGGATGTCATTCGTTGAGGTATGCCGCCTGTACCACGGGCGCAGTAAGGACGTGATGCAACGGGTTGAAGTGAGGGGGACGGAGTATCTGGAGGCTGCACGCGCCCGTGGTAAAGGAGTCGTGATACTCACGGGGCACTGTGGAAACTGGGAATTGGCAGCATTGGCGTTAGCCCGGCACTTCGATACTCCAATGTCGGTCGTTGCCAGACGCCAGGACAATCCGTACCTCAACAAAATTGTCGAGAAGGTACGTTTACGGTACGGCAACCTGATTATTTATAAAAACAGTGCGATTCGGAACATGCTGTCAGTTATCCGCAAGAATGGCGTCATCGGGCTGCTCATCGATCAGGCGGTGTTTCCTGAAAACGGCGCGCTCGTCAATTTCCTCGGCCGCACGGCATGGGCTTCAAAAGTCCCGGTTCTCCTGGCACGCAAGTCAGGGACAGCAGTCGTTCCGGCGTTTATACATCGTGAAGAGGACCGGCATATTATTGACATTTATCCGGAACTTGTCTTCTCCTCAGACGCCTCAGACCAAGGCGTGGCAGCTGATGTTGCAACGTATTCACAGGCAATTGAAAATTTCATAGTGCAGCATCCTGTTGATTGGTACTGGGTTCACCGTCGTTGGAAACGGGCAGGCGAACTGGTTGCTGATTAATCTGCAATTGGCGCACGCTTGAATCAGAGTAAGTCGTTCCGCTGCTGCCTGGAACAGATCTCCGTGTACAGGCCTCCCCGTTGATACAATTCATCCGCTGTTCCCTGTTCCACTATCTGCCCCGATTTAAGGACAAAAATCCGGTTGCAGTCGCGGAACGCAGAGACCCGTTGTGAGACGATCAGTACCGTCCTGCCGCTATAGAATTTCCCAAGTTCATTGAGAATCTCCTCCTCTCGCCCCGCGTCCACTGCCGAGAGCGGATCATCGAGCAACAGAAGCGGAGGATCTGCAGCAACAGCCCGGGCAATTGCAAGTCGTTGCTTCTGCCCGCCGGAAAGAGTCACGCCTTTTTCGCCGACCTGAGTTTCGAATTTATCCGGAAATGACTCAATATCTGCAAGAAATCCCGCCTGCCCGGCCGCTTTTATCATTGTATCTTCTGCATGATCCCCACTTATCCCGTAACTGATGTTGTCCGCAACGGTTCGTGAAAACAGGAATGTTTCCTGCGGAACATAGCCAATCAGACGGCGCAGGCTGGTAGTGGTTATCGTATTGATCTCCCGACCATCGATGCGCACCATACCCGCTGAAACCGGAAGGAGTCTGGCGATAATCCGCAATAAGGTCGTCTTTCCGCTCCCCACCTCTCCGGTGATCCCAATAGTTTCACCGGCTGCAATGTTAAATGAAATTCCCGTTAGAATATCCGTTGTGCCATACCTGAAAGAGAGGTTGCTTGCTTCGATTCCCCGTTGCAGCGTATGGAGCGGCTCCGACTCCGGATGGTCTGTGACCGTTGGCTCCGCGGCCAATATGCCGGCGAGGCGCGACATTGAAGCAGCCCCCCGCTGTGCCAACGTCAAAATCCACCCCAATACCGCTGTCGGCCAGACCAACATGGCCAGATAGCCACTGAACGCAACAAAATCTCCCAGAGTTATCGTGTTGGCTATCACCAGTCGCCCCCCCACAAAGAGTACGATGAGTGTACCTGAACCGGTAGCAGCAGCCATGACCGGAATGATAAGCCCCCGCAATCGCGCCAGCCGCAGGTTGTGTTTGAGGTAGCGCTCCGCTGTTTTTTCGAACTCACCCTGAAAATATTCTTCACGACAATAGGACTTAATCAACCTGACCGCAGAAACGCTTTCTTCCGCCTGACTGGAAAGACGCGCAAGTTCCTCCTGCGCCTGCAGAGATCGATGAAAGAGGCGGTGACTTACTTTCTTGACAATAAATACCATTATCGGGAAGGGGAAAATTGCCCAGAACGTCAGCAGCGGATGGATGCGAATCATCATTGTCACTGCGGCACTGTAGATCAGCACCGTGTTGATGCCGCTCATTGTGCCAAAACCAGCCAGCATTCGGACGTTGGTCAAGTCATTGGAAAATCGGGAGAGAATATCACCGCTGCGACTCCGTGAGAAAAAGCTGAGGTCAAGTTGGGTCAGACGATGGAAGAGGTCGTTACGGATGCGAAATTCGATGATGCGGGCAGCATTCAGGATTAATGTGCGGGAAAAAATACGGGTAACACAGTGGAAAACCGCAAGTGTAGCGATAATCAGAGCGCATAATGAGGGAGAATAGCGAGCCCCCACCGGCTGCTGCAGCGCCTCTACTGCAAGCTTCATGAACCAGGGGATCAACAGCGCAAAGGCATTGGTGAGAAGAAGGAAAACCGCTCCAGCGGCGTACCGCCAACGGAGTGAAGCGAGATAAGGGATAAGTCTGGCAAGGTCTTTAATGGGAGACATCCTCATTCAATTAATTTAGCGATATTAGTATATTACAGCTCATTACACAACAGGTTTACGTGCCGGTGTATCTGTATAGGTCAACTGCCCCGCGCAACATTGTAGATCATACGAATGCTTTCCGCTTGCACTGGGCGCAGGTTTTTCGTAGACTCCCGCTCATGACAACCTTCGAAATTATATCCGCAAAAGTCCACGCAGGCCAGCGTATAACTCCTGACGAAGCGCTGTACCTCTTTAATTCAAACGACCTGCTGTCTATTGGCGAATTGGCCGCAGTAGTCAACGAACGAAAAAACGGTTTAAACGTGTACTTCAACGTCAACCGCCACATAAACCCGACGAATGTTTGTGTGAATCGCTGCGCATTCTGTGCCTTCTCCCGTACTGCCGGCGAAGATGGCGCGTACACCCTGGCGCTGGATGAAATCTGCCGGCGGGCCTCTGAGGCGGAGAATGAAGGAGCCACAGAGGTACATATAGTCGGCGGCCTGCACCCGGACCTGGCATTCGAGTTTTATGAAGAGGCACTCCAGGCAATCCGTACCACCGCTCCAAATCTCCATATCAAAGCTTTTACCGCTGTGGAGATCGAGTACTTTTCCCGTATTTCAGGACTGACCATCGAGGCGGTGTTGCAGCGCCTTATCAACGCCGGTCTCGGCTCCATGCCGGGCGGTGGTGCCGAAATACTTGTTGAAGAGGTTCGGCATCAAATATGCCCGGAAAAAATTTCGGGGGCGCGCTGGCTGGAGATAGTCCGACTCGCACATCTCTCCGGACTGAAAACCAATGCCACCATGCTCTATGGCCATGTTGAGAGTGCCGCCGACCGTGTGGCTCACATGGAGATGCTGCGAACCCTGCAGGACGAGACCACCGGATTTCAGGCTTTTATTCCTCTGGCGTTTCAGACTGAAAATTCCGATTTAAAACTGGATATCAAAGGAACATCCGGTCTTGACGACCTCAAGACCCTGGCAATCGGACGGATTTTCCTCGACAACTTCGACCACATAAAGGCCTATTGGATCATGCTGGGTGAAAAAATTGCCCAGGTATCTCTGGCTTTCGGAGTGAACGATCTGGACGGCACCGTCGTAGAGGAAAAAATCGGCCATGACGCCGGAGCTCAGAGTCCGCAATCCCAGACAAAGGAGGGAATCATCCGCTTAATCAGAAACGCCGGGAAAACGCCTGTTGAACGGGATACTCTCTATCATCCGCTCCACACGTACTGATGCTCATTCTGACACCATCCCTGAACACCGGGGATGCATCGGCACACCTTGCTTCACTGATCTCGGCTGATATACCTGTCAACCGCTTCCACTCTGCAGTCCGGCATCTCCAGCGCCGATTTGACGCCTACGCGGCCAGATGCACAACTCCGTTCATAGCTCCAGGCCTGATTGTAACTCCGGAAATCCGGGCGCAGAGCGAATTGTACCTGCCGATAGCAGAAATTAAACGCGCATACAATTGCTTGTACAGTACGGCTCTCGGCTACCCTCCCATTCTCAGCAGCACCCCCTTTCATACTGCGCTTAGCTGGGCTGACCTGTTTGTGAAACTCCCGCACAATCTTCAAGTAAGTCCCAATCCATCGTTGTTATTACGGCAGTTATTGGCTGACCATGAGTTGTTAACAGATTTTTTATGCTTTTCCTTTCTGCCGCGTCGCTTCTATGGGGGGCTCAATCGATATCCCGAACAACAGACGTATATCAGGGAGTGGCTTGCAGGTAGAAAATATACGACGATATCCTGTCTCGACGCCGCCTGCGGCACTGGCGAACAAACCTATGGGCTGGCTCTATTTTTCCTGGATCAGGGAGTTTCAGCAGAGGAGATTCATGTTGCCGGTTGGACTGTGGAACCTCTGGAAATATGGGCTGCAACGTATCTTCGCTTCCCTCATGACCAGACATACGAGATCAAATTGAGGAATGCAATCTCTGTCCTCTTTCAGTATGGATATCAGCGCCGTATCAGCTTTTGTTGCCATGATATTCTGGCGCCTCCCCCTTTACCTCATCAGAACATGTGTTTTGACCTGATCCTCTGTAACGGTCTCCTGGGCGGACCGATCATCCATGATGCAGCTGAAATAAATCGCGTGGTGGCAAATCTTGCCCAACTTCTTTCTCCGGGCGGGATACTGCTGGCAGCAGACAGTTTTCATGACGGCTGGAAACGACGATGCCCGCAGAAAGCTCTGCGGGCATCGTTTGAAGCACATGGGTTGATCTGTACCGCAGGTGAAGAAGGTCTTCGCGGGTCAAAACCTGATGAGCAGGCCGCCCCAGGTTAAGCCGCCGCCAAATCCCATTGCCAGGACCAGATTGCCCGGCTTGATCGTACCGTTGCGCAGGTTTTCATCCAGCACCAACGCAACCGACGCTGCCGAGGTGTTGCCACAGCGATCAAGATTGAGTAGAAAGCGTTCCTTGGGAAATCCGCTTTTTTTAGCGATGAAGTCGATCATGCGTACATTCGCCTGATGGGGAATAATGAAATCAAGGTCCGTAGGATTTATCCCGGCTTTCGCGCAGAGAGTGTTGATAATGTCCGGGATGACATCGGTTGCAAAGACGTAGACCTGCTTGCCGGCCATCTGGAAATAGATCTCCCGGGAATCAATCGTCTCCGGAGTGACCGGTTTGCGTGAGCCGGATGACGGCACTTGAATCAACTGCCATCCCTTGCCGTCACTGCGCATATAGGTATGTTGAATTCCTACTGTCGCATCGTCGCTGCATCTCAGTATGGCGGCACCGGCGCCATCGCCAAAGAGCGGACAGCTGTTTTTGTCATTGAAATCGAGAATTTTGGAATAGGTATCTGCGCCGATTGCCAGAACAGTTTTGTATTTGCCGCATTTAATAAAGTTGTCCGCTATTTCCAGGGCATACACGAAACTGGAACAGACGGCATTGATATCAAATGCAAAGGCATTTATTGCGACGATGTTTTCCTGAACAATACACGCTGTTGAAGGAAGACTCATATCGGGTGTCGAGGTGCCGACAACGATACAATCGATCTCGGATGCGTCAATACCTGCAGCTTCCAGAGCATTTATTGCGGCAACCGTGGCAAGATCAGAAGTAGCCTGTCCTTCATGAACAAAGCGACGCTCGCGAATACCGGTACGACTAAAAATCCACTCATCTGCATTTTCAACCAGATAATCGAAATGACTGTTTGGTATCACACGGTCCGGCAGACATGACCCACTTCCGATTATTTTTGAAATGATCATTATTTCCCCGATTCTGCTCGCCTTGTTTAGACGAATTTCATTTTAAATAAATTTTCGTTACTATCACACAAAATAACGTCGTTTGTCAAGTTCGGCCCAAACGCACTACTCTGTGCTCTTGCTCCTGATAACATCGACAACAGAAAATGTCCACAACAGGAGAAATGCCCCGAGGACCGATTTTCCGAAAGAGGTGGCTCCGTCAAGTGACTTCATTACTTCTGACGGTGTTATACTGATCGCCCCGCCGGCAATCTGATTCGCGATCACTGGTGAAAGCCCGCGCAGCAGGACAAACAGCCCAAGTAAAAGGACAAGATTGACCAGTACGATGATGACTCCCCCGACAGCTTTGCGCCCAAGATAGAGCTGACCGAGCCCCGGTAGCACGAGCGCAGAAAGTAACAGAGCAGTAAATTTCTTATTCATGAGTCTCTTTCCCCACTACTGTAATTTCGACGATTGTTATCGGTAAGAATAAATCGACGCACTCAGGCAGCTACCGGACAAAAACGAATCTGTTTTGACTTTGCATGTGCCTTAAGGCATAGTAAAGTCGTTTTTACCTACGTACTTCAGGAGAAATTCGATGGTTTTATTTGCAAACATACTGCTGGCACTTGCTAAACTGGTCGAACTGGCAAGCGGCCTTCTCACCCTCTATAAATATATTCTGCTGGCCAGCGTTGTAGTTTCCTGGGTTAACGCAGACCCCTACAATCCACTCGTAAATTTTATCTATCGCGCAACGGACCCGATTCTACGGCGTATCCGTCGGCATATGCCCGACACCGGTATGCTGGACTTGTCACCACTTGTCGCCTTTGCCGCTATCTATGTCCTGCAGATTATTGTTTTCGATACCGCATATCATTATTTGGCAAGTACCAGCATGTCGATTAAAATGGGCGGGTATTGATCTTTTATTCCCGGCATGACTCCATCGTCGTAGCAGATTTCTCAGCATATGATCAGCCAAAAAAAAACCCCGGATAAAAATCCGGGGTTTCCGTTTCTGAAGCGACGTAGTCTTAAATTCTGGTTACGTTCGCGGCCTGAAGCCCTTTCGGACCCTTTGTTACTTCAAAAGTTACTCTATCGCCTTCTGCAAGGGATTTGAAGCCTTCGCCTGCGATTGCGGAGAAATGGCAAAATACATCCTCGCCACCTTCCTGCTCAAGAAATCCAAAACCCTTGCTGTCATTAAACCATTTAACTGTTCCGTTTACCATGCGCTTACTTCTCCTGATTCTTCTTAATGATTTATCCGGACATATCCGAACTTTTGACAAAGTATCAGCAGCTCATAACGGATGTCAAGTAAATTAAATCAATACTATTGATTTTTTTTGAATATATTCCAACGCCTGTGCCAATATGTCGCCCTCTCCATCAATCCAGTGGATAATGACTCCATGACTCTCCATACGCCTGAACCAATTACCCTGACGCTTTGCAAAATTATGGATCGCGCTGTTCAGCTTCTGGAACATATCGTTTTTATTCATATGGCCCTGCAGATACGCCCCGATAAACCGGTACTCAAGACCATAATAATCCAGGCGCTCCCACGCTATTCCTCTGTCATGAAGAGTCATAACCTCCTCGATCATGCCGTTTTCGAGCCGATCACGCAAACGCTTTGTTATTCGCTGTCGCAATTCTTCACGCTCCCGGCGCATACCGAGGACCAATGAATTCAGCTGCGGC
>JAQTXD010000201.1 GCA_028688955.1 Desulfuromonadaceae bacterium | reverse complement strand
TCTTCGCCATTGGAGAGCAGACCAACTCTTGGCGAGAGCACTCCCATGGCATAGCGGGCATAGACTTCTCCCATGATGGCAAACTGGACGAGATGCAGCGGCTTGCAATCTACGTTGCCGCCTACATCCAGAACCAGAGTTTGACCTTTAAGTGTGGGAAATAGCTGGGCGATTGCCGGCCGCTCGATCCCTTTGATCCGTTTCAGGACAAACATACCTGATGCCATTGTAGCACCGGAATTTCCGGCACTAACAGCGGCACACGCATGGCCGTCCTTGACGAGCTCAAATGCGCGACGTACTGAAGAGTCACGCTTCTTCCGTACCGCATCTGAAGCGGAATCATGCATACCGACAACTTCACTTGCATGAAAAATATCAATATCAAGTCCGTTGACGGCATGTTTAGCGAGCTCGTCCTCCAGCCGGACGCGATCTCCGACAAGGGTTACCGACAGACCGAATTCACGACAGGCAGCGACAGCACCTTCAACTTCAATAACAGGTGCATTATCGCCACCCATTGCGTCAACGGCAATCCTCATCTGTTCGGGAAGCGTCAAAAGGCCGGCTCTCTAGGCTTGCGCCGAGGAAACGTTGATAACCTCTTTACCCTTGTACGTTCCGCAGGCAAGACAGGTACGATGCGGCAGCTTTGCTGCTTTACACTGAGGACAGATTGACAGTGACGGGGTAGTTAAAAAATCGTGAGCCCTTCTCATATTCTTACGTGATTTGGATGTTTTTTTCTTGGGTACAGCCATGGTGTTTCTCCTTTTTCTGGTGATACACGTTCTCGTGCCACCGCTCTATTTTCTGGTTACTTTAAAATCCTTCAGCGCACTGAAAGTAAGCGTTACAGGTTCTTTGCTACATGAACAGCTGGAGGTATTCAAGTCAACGCCGCACTCATGGCACAACCCCTTGCAGGAGTCACTACAGAGAGGCTTTAACGGGATCTCCATCGCTACCTGTTCCTCAATCTCATGAGTCAGATCAATTTCGTCTCCGGAGTAGGTAGAAGAAAGCAGATCCATTTCGCCAAGCTCAAGCTCATCTTCGTCTGAAGAGGTGATTACCTCCCCTTTCCGAAAAAAAATTGTGAAGTTGGTGTCGACAAATGACGGATAATCTGCAAGACAACGGGAACAGGCAAGAGCCAGCGGGGCTGTCACCCTGCCGCTAACGCGTATATTCTCATATTCACGGGTAACGGTCATGTCCCCTTGAATATTTCCGGTAATAGAACAGCTACGATCATCCTGCATGCCTGCAAGAAGAGGAAACACAGCAACAGGTTCATCAAAATGCATCAAAACTGGTACATCTTTTATGTGGTCTACAACAATTTTCACAAGCACCATCCGGAACAAAAGCGATTACAAATTTAAAGCAAGTCAGTATAAAGAATATGCCAGAATTGTCAAGAAATTTACTGACTGCTAGAATTACACCGGCCGTAACATTCCAGTTGGGCACGAACATGAGCGGCAAGATCATGAACAACCATGTCCCAGGTGAAGCGCCATCCCCAGTTACCGAAAGCTGCGCCGGGAACATTCATGCGGGCCTCACTTCCCAACCGGAACAAATCCTGAAGAGGGACAACTGCAGTATCAGAAACTGACATCAGTACCACGCGAAGTATGCACTCAACAGTATCATCCCCTCTCCCGCCCACATAGCCATCCACTCTACTGCGCTGAGCATCTGAAAGCGAATCATACCAGCCAACGGTGGTATCATTGTCATGGGTACCGGTATAGACCACGGATTTATTTTGATGGTTATGCGGCAGATATGGATTTGATGGACCCGAATCAAAGGCAAACTGCACTATTTTCATCCCCGGAAAATCGTAACGATCGCGCAAAGCAACTACCTCTGGCGTAATTACGCCAAGATCCTCGGCAATTATCGGCAATTTTCCGAGGGCGGCAAATACAGTATCAAAGAGAGCAGCCCCTGGGGCACTAACCCAGGTACCGTTAATAGCGGTCTTCTCCCCTGCCGACACGTGCCAGGCAGCTTCGAAACCGCGAAAATGGTCAACACGGATAACATCGAAGAGATCAAACATTGCTTGAAACCGCTCGATCCACCACGCATATTTTTGCTGCCCCATCGCTTCCCAGTCATACAGAGGATTGCCCCACAGCTGCCCGGTTGCACTGAAATAATCAGGCGGAACCCCTGCCACGACTGTCGGTTTCCCCTTCGGATTAAGAAGAAAAAGTTCGCGGTGACTCCACACATCGGCGGAATCGTAACCAACAAATATAGGGATGTCACCGATAATGGCGATTCCCTTGCCGGCAGCATACGCCCTCAAGCCGCTCCACTGTCTGAAAAACTGCCACTGAATATATTTCTGTACGCCAATGTCAGTCCCCAGTTCAACCGAAGCTTTTTCATACTTTTCCGGAGTCAGGAGCGCCAGGTCAGCCGGCCATTTTTCCCACGATTTTCCCTTGTACTTATGCTTCAGCGCCATAAAAAGCGCGTAGTTATGAAGCCATGGAGTCCTGTCACAAAAATCCCAGAATTCCTGCTTGAGCGGAGCGGCTTTGTTCTTCAAAAAAATTGCGCCTGCTGTCTTCAGCAGCCCCATTTTTTTATCATCAACCGCCCCGAAGTCAACACTGGTCTCATCCGGTCCATCTTCGT
>JAQTXD010000200.1 GCA_028688955.1 Desulfuromonadaceae bacterium | reverse complement strand
AAACACCCCCCCGACAAGTCCTATTTTAAGATATCATTTGACAAACGCGCCCATAATATGTCACCAGAACAACGGCTATCACTGTAAAACCAGAAGCCGATGTCGGCATTTAAATCCCGTAGATCACGCCTGAAGAATGAAGCGCATGACTACTTCCACCCTACCAAGGAGAATCAACCATGACCATATGCCCATGCGGAAGCGGCGCCCCCTACCCTGACTGCTGCGAACAGATAATCTCAGGCAAACAGAGTGCGGATACGGCCGAACAACTTATGCGCGCCCGCTATTCAGCCTACGCCCTCGCCAAGATGGATTTTATCTTTGAAAGCACCCACCCTGACTATCGTGAGGGCTACGACCACGCCGGCACAAAAGAATGGGCCGAAACAGCTGAATGGCAGGGGCTAAAAATCATCAACACAAAGAAAGGTGGAGCTGACGACTCGGTCGGAGAAGTAGAGTTCATCGCCAGTTTCGTCGAGAAAGGCGACAATCGTGACCATCATGAAGTCGGGCAATTCAAACGAAAAGACGGTCATTGGCATTTCACCGAAGGGCACATGGTCCGCCCACAACCGCTGAGTGTAACCAAAGTTGGCCGCAATGACCCGTGTACTTGCGGAAGCGGCCTTAAATACAAAAAGTGCTGCGGGAAATAGCAGCACCTTTGTGTATGCAGGACAGATGAAACCGGACAGGCGGCCAAAAAGCCGCCTGTCCGGTTTCAATATAACGACCTACGGAGCGCCGCTACTCTTTCTCTCCAACGTAGATGGTGGCAATACCGAAGGTGAGTTCATGGAGATGGATATTACGGAAACCGACATCGGCAAGCATCCGTGAAAATTCTTCCTGTGAGGGGAACTCCAGCACCGAGTCCGGCAGGTATTTGTAGGCGTTGTAGCGCGAGAACAGACCACCGACAACCGGCAGCAGACGCCGGAAGTAAAAGTAATACAACTGCCTGAACAGCTGCGAGCGCGGGGTGGAAAACTCCAGTATAACCATCCGGCCGCCTGGACGCAGCACCCGCCACATCTCAGCCAACCCCAGTTTTCTGTCGACAACGTTTCTGATTCCAAAGGCAATGGTAATGGAATCAAACGTATCATTGGCAAACGGCAGATCCTCGCACGGAGCAACCTTGAGGTCAATCCTGTCGGCGTACGGTGATGCCGCCACCTTCACAGCCCCAAGATCAATCATCTCTTTACAAAAATCAGCCCCGGTAATCTTGACCGACGCGGGTGTCCTCAGGGCGATTTCAAGCGCCACATCACCGGTGCCGGTCGCCACATCCAGAATACGGGAGCCTTCCCGATACTTGAGCAGTCGCACGGCTTTTGTTCGCCAGCGGCGGTCAATACCAAAACTCAATAGCCGGTTGAGAAAATCATATCGCGGGGCAATAGCCCCGAACATCTGCTGGATTTTTTCGCCTTTATCAGAAAGCCTGAACATTCGTTTCCACTACCTTTTAACGTATTTTAGTGCTATAAACCGGGAAATTTATGTAGCACGTTTTGCCTGCCATTAACCAGAAAAAACTAAATCCTTACAGACCATTTCCAGGAGCCGCACCAGAGTGATCCCGACCATCCGTATCCAGGATATTGCAGACATATTGATCATGACCTTTCTCCTTTACCAGCTGTACTCATGGTTTCGCGGGACACGAGCTATGCAGGTGCTGCTGGGACTGGGGGTCGTCACCATTATTTATTTCGCGACCCGTTTTCTCGATCTTTACATGACCAGTTGGGTTCTTCAGGAACTGGGCACCGTCCTCATTATCCTCATCATCGTTGTATTTCAAACAGAGATACGCCAGGCACTGTATCGCTTCAGCCTTCTACGGCACATGCTTGACAGCAATCAGGAAACACAACACAGTCAATTCCAGGAGATTGCCGAAACTTTATTCCGGATGGCATCCAGCAAGACCGGGGCTCTGATAGTTTTTCAACGCAATGAATCGCTGCACGACCTCATAACAAACGGTGTCGCACTAGACAGCGAGATTTCCCCCCAAATGCTGGAGTCCATTTTCTATGATGGCGCGCCGTTCCATGACGGTGCGGCCCTTATCAATAACGGCAGGATTGAAAAAGCGGCCTGCCACCTGCCGCTCTCGGTCAGTCCCGATGTCCCACAGCACCTGGGCACCCGCCACAGGGCAGCACTCGGACTGTCTGAACGCTGTGATGCCGTTATTGTTGTCATATCGGAAGAACGTGGGGAGGTTTCCCTGACAACAGCGGGTACATTTCGGCTTATGCACACCCCCACCGAACTGATCACGACACTGGATGAACTGCTCAGAAGCGAGATTGAAAGTCCCCGCATCACGCTACGGCAACGCTTCTTTTCCAATATGCTCCCAAAGGCTCTGCTTCTGCTCGGCGTATGCATTTTCTGGGGGCTGATCACAACCCGCCAAGGGCAGATAACAACGGTAACGGCACCGGTACGGCTGCACGGGGTCCCCGACAACATAATCCTGCTCCGTACGGCACCCGAAGATGTGACCGTCCAGATAAAAGCCTTGTCAAGCCTTGCACCGACACCATCAAAGCTCGACCTGACCGCCGAGATCGACGCATCACAGATTTCAGAAGGTACCACCTCAATAAGAGTCAACAGCACTGACATCTCTGCACCATCAGGCATGACC
>JAQTXD010000199.1 GCA_028688955.1 Desulfuromonadaceae bacterium | reverse complement strand
GCATTTTTGACGACCACACCGGCATCCGCTGTGCCCGTAACACTGACGGGTTCCTGCTGCAGACCTATCGCCGCGATACCGGCGAGATTTTAAATGACATGTCAAAGCCGCTGGTTATAAACAACAGGCATTGGGGGGGGATCCGCATCGGTTATCTGGTCCCCAAATAGCACCGGACATCTTGTTGCTGCGAAGGATATGCGTTCATTTTGTCGAACGGTTTCGGGTCTGCGTATGGGTAATTAAGGGCGTGATTGCATGAAGCATTTGGGTGACATTCTGGTCGAGGCTGATATTATCAGCCAAAAAACACTTGAACGGGCACTGGAACGGCAAAAAACCAAAAAAGAGCGTTTGGGTGCCGTCCTTGAGCGAATGGGGGTCATTACAGAAGATGAGCTGGTAGAGGCCCTGTCCAAACAGTTCAACTTCAAGACCATCAAAAACTTCGTTGGGCATACATATCCGCAAGAACTGCTGGACATGCTGCCATCCGATTTTGCAATGAAAAAGCTGGTATTCCCCCTTAAACAGAAAGATACCATGCTGGCGGTTGCTATCACCGACCCCTTTGATCTGGAAACCATGGAAATGCTGAACCGCATCACCGGTTTTCAGGTTGTTCCAGTCCTTGCCACGCGGAAAGAGATTCTGGATGCAATTTCGGTACATTATTTAAAAAGCAGTTCGGAGGGTGGAGAAGCTATTCTGGTAGTTGAGGATTCGGCACCTGTAGCAGCAATCATCCAGCAGGCACTTGTAATGGAAGGGTATAAGGTACTGATGGCCGGGGACGGCCTGGAAGCACTCAAAATAGCCCTGTCGGAACGGCCGAAGCTTATTATAACCGATTCGGTTATGCCGCGAATGGACGGTTACGGTTTATTAAGGGCCATCAGGGCCAATCCGATGACCGCCGATACGCCCGTTATCATGCTGACGTCCAAGACATCCACTGAAGATGAGCAGCAGGCTCTGGAGTTCGGATTCAACGATTTCATTCCCAAGCCGGTACAGCCGTTGCGGGTCATTTCCCGTACCAGACACATCCTGGAAATGACGAAGAAATACCGCCATTAAACTGGCACACCTGCCATTATGCAACCATCAGGGGAACTAATGCGTTCCCCTCCTCCGCTGGCGCCCGTTTCTGAATTCCCACGGGGGCTGGGGATTCGGCTCTCTCCAGATTCCGGCACGACGTGAACGGGCCAGGTTTTCCGCTCCGATATACTCTGACGCATACGCTCCTTGCAGATACTGCCGATACGCCCACGCCATCCCCTCAAACACCATCTCGCGATTGATATCTCTGCCGGCATACCTTATGACTGCAACCGCCCGCTTGTACTTGTCTATATCAACCAGCTCTGCAGTAACACGCCGCCCCATAACCTTGTACATCAACGTCCGCCTCGATATTGCAGCGTACGCCTGGCCAGGCCTATCAGGCTTCTGCGTCTCGGGGGCATCAATCCCGTACAAACGCACCTTGAGCCGACTTTCCTCACGTGTTGTCAACAGCACGGTATCACCATCATAGACCGCGCGCACCATCCCTTCTACAGTTCTCCCGGCATGTGCGCTGCCGGCAAGCAACAGGAGCTGCAGTAACAGTACGAGACCTGTTCTCATCTATACCAGCTCTGCTGCGTAATTGAATTCGGTGGTACCGGGAAGATCCCGGCCGGATTTGAAAGCAGCCATGATTTCATTCCACCGTTCACGCGGCTCATCACCAAGATCGATCACGAAGGAGCTGCAACCTTTCTGGCGCAGTTCACTGTGTCGTGCGGTCAGCGAGAATGGCAACGTAGAACTGATCGTCTGCAGGCCATCGTGGCTTGTCACTCGGTAGGTTTCCCCGCGATCAGAGCGGAGCGGGGTATTGGCATGCACGTCCTTTATGCGGATTTTTGTCGTCATAACCGGCAGTGGTGAATAGACGATCATCCGCTGTTCGATATCAACTCCACTCGCCAGCAGCTCGCCGATATTACCGCTGTCATCCTCCAGATAGAGGGTTGCCGCTTCTGCGCCAAACTCTTTCCACGCCAGCAACGCCTGGCTGTTGAGCGAAAAACAGCGGTGCCAGGTCGAGAGGCGCAGACCATCCAGACCATGAAAAAGCTCGAAGTGGGACAGATTGGCAGCCTCGAAACGACGGAAACCGGCCCTGTACAAGGTGTGAACTGTTTCGCGGTACAACGGCATATCACGATCGAAGATTATAAATGGCAACTGCCAGATAATGAGTTCTTCCGAACCACGCATGCGCGGCACTGCGGAGGTAATCTGATGGATAGCGGCTTTTGAGAGCGGCAATAATGTAGCATCAGCTCCGTTTTGGAGCGGGAAACGCCATTCTTTCGGCTCAGCCATGACAACCGTCAGCGTTTCGTGCGACACAGAGCGACGTTTGCCATCCCGCACTCCCTCCAACTCCCGGAGCGCCCCCTTCCGGGCTGATGCGATCTGCTCGCGGAAAACAGCCGAGGAGACGTCACGCAACTGCTCGTAAAAACGGCGGCGGAGATTCTTGAACAGGGCTGATGGGATCAACACCGCCGGAAAATCCGGCGCCTCCAGCGAATCGAGCCTGAACTGCGTATCACCGCATTTTGAAAACTGGCTGAGCAGAACCGTCTGCATATCTCCGCTGCGAGCCGGTTCCAACGGGCCAAGCGGAAAACTGAACTCATGGTA
>JAQTXD010000094.1 GCA_028688955.1 Desulfuromonadaceae bacterium | reverse complement strand
AAACACCTTGGCAACGTTTTTACCGGACAGCTTTTTTTAGCCCCCCCTGACGAAGATTATTTCATCAATCAGGCCCATCAGTACGGATTTGATGAAAAGGAATATCTGGCAGCAATGCGGAGAGTTCCTTTTTACACTGAAGAGGAACTGCTCAAAAAGCTGACATTTATCCATAAGCTGACGAAGATGCTGGCAGATCAGGGGTTACAGTATAAAAGACTGAGCGAAACGGAGGAGGCGCTTAAGCGGAGCGAAGAATTCACCCGGCGAATTATAGCCAGCAGTAACGACGGCATCAAGATTCTCGACATTGGTGGACATATTTTGTCGCTCAGTGAAGGTGGGCAGAGATTGCTTGAAATTGATGATGTCACGACGTATCTGGGCGTATCCTGGATAGATTTATGGAAGTTGGACAGTGATGGTGCCCGGAAAGCGGTTGCGGCGGCAGCGAATGGTGAAGTGGCAACATTTCAAGGCTATTGTCCTACGGTCAAGGGTACGCCAAAATGGTGGGAGGTAATCATTAGCCCGATAATGGGAGCGGATAATCAAATTGAAAATCTGCTTGCGGTCTCACGGGACATAACCGTTCGCAGGCAGGCGGAGGAGGAGTTACGAAAGAGCATTGAGCAAATTAGAGTGTTCTTCGAAAGCCCATTGGTGGGAATGGCGATAACATCACCCGAGAATGACTGGCTGCAGATAAACGATAAATTATGCCAGATGCTCGGCTATACACGAGAGGAATTAAAAACTAAATCCTGGGTAGACCTCACATATCCGGATGATCTAGCCCCGGAACATGAAAAGTTCGATCTTCTCATGTCCGGTAAAATTGACAACTATTCCATAGAGAAGCGGATAATCCGTAAAGATGGTGCCGTTGTTAACACAAATCTCTCCATTTGCTGTGTCCGCCGTGCCGATGGCTCGATAGATTATATTTTAGGACTGCTTGAAGATATTACCGCCTATCAGCTTATGGGACGTAAACGCGAGGAAGATCAGCGTTTTTTGCAGACCATACTTGACTCAATCTCCGATTTTATTTTCTACAAAGATAAAAACGGCATTTTCCTCGGCTGTAATGATGCGTATGCGTCCAATTACATCGGCCTGCCAAAGGATCGGATCATCGGTCACCCTGACAAGGATTTCATCTTAAATCAGGATCTGGTCAAAAAATACACCGAGTCGGATCGCCAAGTCATGGAATCCGGTGCTCCTCTGATGTTAAAGCCGTGGATTGTGTATGCCAATGGGAAAAAGGCGCAGATTGAGGTACTCAAAAGTCCCTTTTATGACGCTTCCGGGCGGATTGCAGGCGTAATTGGCGTCGCCCGTGACGTGACGGAGCACCAGTTGGCACTTGAAGCGATTATCCGTGAAAAAGAGACTGCTCAACGCTATCTGGATATCGCTGGCGTCATGTTCTGCGCTCTGAACAGATCTGGTGAAATCATCCTTATAAACAGGAAAGGTTCCGAGATTCTCGGGTATCATGATAATGAACTGATAGGTCAAAACTGGTTTGAAACATGCCTTCCTGAAGCCGTTCGCGATAAGGTAAAGGGAGTTTTTGCACTGCAACTCGCAGGCGAACTCACTCCCGTCGAGTTTTACGAGAACTCTGTTATCAACAAAAATGGTGAGGAAAGACTCATCGCCTTTCACAACACCCTGCTGCATGATGAGGAAGGAATAAGCGGTGTGTTGTTTTCCGGAGAAGACATTACCGATAAACGCCTGACTCAAAACGAACTTCTGAAAAACCAGAAACTGGAATCTCTTGGTATCCTCGCCGGCGGCATCGCACATGATTTCAATAACATCCTCACCGGCATTATGGGAAACATCTCCTTTGCCCGTATGTCACTCGGAAATCAGGATAAAGTGGAGCTGCTGCTTGAAAACGCCGAGAAGGCATCCCTTCGCGCGTCTTCGCTTGCCACCCAGCTCCTGACGTTTGCACGAGGTGGCGAACCCATAAAAAAACGGATAACCGTTACCCATATTTTAGAGGAAACACTCTCATTGGCTCTGAGGGGAACAAACGTAAAAGGGGTGGTGACTATCCCGGAGCCTCTTCACGTCATAGAGGCTGATGAAGGGCAGCTAAGTCAGGTATTCAACAATCTCGTCATCAATGCAGTGCAGGCGATGCCAAAAGGAGGATCGCTGGTCGTCAGGGCAGAGAATGTACTCTTGCCTCCCCAGAACAAGATGCTGCTCCCGCACGGAAAATACGTCTTGATGTCTTTTTCCGACCAAGGCTGCGGAATTGCAGAAGAGGACCTGAAAAAAATATTTGACCCGTATTTTACGACAAAGTCAGGAGGAAACGGCTTGGGGCTTGCGTCTGCAAACTCAATAATAAGACGGCACTACGGGAATATCGGGGTAACATCGGTGCCTGGTGAAGGAACAACATTCCAGATCTACCTTCCCGCAAGTGATGAAACATATTCAAGCCACCAGACAAATTGTGCAGTTCAAAAACCGGGACCGCATGTCGGTGGCTCCGTTCTGGTAATGGATGACGAAAATATGATTCTGGATTTATTGTCGGAGATGTTGCAGCATCTGGGATATCAGGTATCAACATGTGAAAACGGAGCAGAGGCAATAGCGGCATATAAAGCTAACATCAAATCGGGAAAGCCATTTTCGGCGGTTATTATGGATTTAACCATTCCAGGCGGAATGGGCGGAAAGGAAGCAGCAGAGCAGATACTTGCCATTGACCCGGGAGCACGCCTGATCGTGTCGAGCGGTTACTCGAACGACCTTGTCATGTCCAACCATGGTTCCTATGGTTTTGTTGGTGCGATAACAAAGCCGTACAACATTGAAAAGATAAGCCAGATATTGAGTTCAGTCACATAAAGATGATACACCAAGTTCAATTCCAAGATGAAATCAAGGCGGCGCGGCATGCCGAACCCTCTGCTCGGCATACCGTGCGGATGCAACTCAATCACGGAATTTTGCATGACATGCGGTACATGCACCTTCAACTTTTTTAAATGATGCTTTTGCCTCGATAAAATTTCCTGTTTTCGCCAGTTCCACCGTAGTACTTACCGCTGTTTCAAGGTCCGTCACATGTTCTAGGAAATTCCTCCGCTGGTTGATTTTTTTATGTGGCTTTGATTTTTTCAGGTCTGGAATCGCCGAGGTTATCTTTCCCGCTTCCGTTTCCAGTTGTGTAAATTCACCTTTTTCCAGAGCACGTTCCATTCCTGCAGACGCCAGAGAAAACATCGGCATCATGGCATGAAGCTTCTTCATCTGGGCATCTGCCGGCACCATCGCGCCCTGTTTTCCGCTGCCATGAGCAAAAGCCATTCCATGTGTAGCAAGTAAACCCGAAAACATACCTAACGTGACAATCATTTTTCTTGTGCCCATTATCCCCCCAGGCCGTTTCTGCTCACTGTTCTTTCCCTGCTACTGTTTTCCTGGTGTATATATCTTTTGAATCCGGGGAGGTGCCCCATGTTTAATCTATTTGAATATTAAAGAAACTACTTCACTGTGTACCAGAATTTTGAGCTGCGCGTTTTGCCGTCCTTCAACAGAAACTTGCACATGACACCATACTTCCCTTTTTTTGACAGGTCGAAATCAGCGCCAAAGTGCCCCTGCATACCCATCAATTGTTTAGTCTGGTCGCTTTTATCCGGATTTTGAACTTTAACTTTTACTTCACCTTCTGTCAGGGCTTTGCCGGATTTAGCATCTTTGAATTCCACATGAATGTGATGTGTCTCTTTGACACCGGCAGGCATTTCCATGCCCATAGTTTTCATTGATTCAGCCATGGTTTGAACCACAAACGTTACCTTGACGCCATTGACTACCTCTTCGTGGGCCGCTTTCGCCTTATGGTCGCCATGCCCCATGGCACTGTGGTCATGTCCTTCATGATCCATCGCACGAGAGGTCATAGGTACTGATAATGCGCAGAGCGCTGCGATGAGTACGGTCATTTTTTTCATAATAAAATTCTCCTTTTAATTGTGTTATTGCATAGCTATCTTACTCAAGCATACGCTATGCCAAAATATAACATGCCGAGAGCAGGCTATTTAGTTGGTCGCCATCTAAACACTGTGGGGAATAGTCATCAATGTGTGGCATATTCTACTACTGAGTGATATCAGCTTAATTTAATGTTTCATGCCTGAATACTGAAGCCTCCCTTTTTTTAAATCCCGTTTTTTCATCAAGACAAATATTACCGGCGTCATAATAAGGACATGAACCGCCGAAGAAATCATTCCACCGATCATCGGCGCTGCAATCGGTTTCATCACATCGGCTCCGGTACCGGTTGACCACATAATCGGCAGAAGCCCCAAAAGTGCAACAGCCACCGTCATAAGCTTTGGTCTGAGTCGGAGTACTGCCCCCTCGAAGGTTGCATCATAGATGTCCTGCTCGGTGCAGGGACCGTTGACAAGTTTCTTGTCAAGAGCCTCGTGCAGGTAGATGACCATGACTACTCCGGTCTCAACAGCAATGCCATAGAGTGCGATAAAGCCGACCCAGACCGCAACGGAGAGATTATAGCCGAGGCCGTACACCAGATAGACCCCTCCCACCAGTGCAAACGGGACTGAAAGCATGACCATGCTTGCTTCCAGTGCCGAATGGAAGGTGAAGTAGAGCAGAATAAAGATAATCAGGATTCCGATCGGCACCAGCATCTGCAGACGGGCCTTGGCGCGAATCTGGTTCTCCCATTGTCCGGACCAGGCAATGTAATAACCGGGGGGCAGTTTAAGCTGTTTCTCCAGAATCTGCTTGGCCTCTGTTACAAAGCTTCCCATGTCTCGCCCACGCACATTGAGAAAAACCAGCGAACGGAGCAGCCCACCCTCGCTGTTGATCTCAGGGGCACCGGTAGATATTTTCAGCCTTGTGACCAGTGAGAGTGGTACCTGAGCACCTTCCATCCCCGCAACAAGGATTCGGCGAATGGCCGGAATGTTATCTCGATAGTCACGCATATATCTGATTCTAATAGGGAAGCGATTACGCCCCTCTACCGATGTTGTCAGCATCTCCCCACCGAGAGCGGTCTCGATGACGTCCTGAATATCACCGACATTTACTCCATACCGTGCTGCAGCTTCTCGGTCGATATCAATATCTATGTAGTTACCACCGGTGACCCGTTCAGCGACCACATCAGCCGCTCCTTTGATGGGCTTGAGAATGGCCTCAGTCTGAATTGCCAGATCCTTGAGCACATTCAGATCATTACCGAATATTTTAACTCCCAGGTCCGTTCTGACCCCGGTTGAGAGCATGTTTATGCGGTTTATAATTGGCTGCGTCCAGCCGTTTCGTACACCGATCTGCTGCAGCTTACCGTCCAGTTCGGCAACGATATCAGCTTTCCTGATTCCCGGGCGCCATTTGTCTTTTGGCTTGAGAATAATGATACTTTCAAACATGGAAACCGGTGCCGGATCGGTTGAAGTCTCGGCGCGACCAACCTTACCAAGCACGTGTTCAACTTCAGGCACGCTTTTGATAATGGTATCCTGAACCTGAATAATCCGTTTGGCTTCGGTTATTGAAACATTCGGAAGGGTTACCGGCATGTAGAGGAGTGACCCTTCGTCCAATGGCGGCATGAACTCGGAACCAAGACTCATAAACATGGGGATGGCAACAGCAAGGGCCACGAGATTGAGTGCTATGGTGGTTTTTTTCCATACAAGTACCCAGCGGATGACCGGTGAATATAGTTTTATGAAGAAAGTCGATACCGGGTTGGAACTCTCCGGCGGCATCTTGCCTCGCATGAAGTAGTACATCAGGACCGGCACCAGAGTTATGGCAATGAGGGCCGATCCCATCATGGAGAAGGTTTTGGTAAACGCCAGCGGATGAAACAGTTTCCCCTCCTGCCCTTCCAGCAGAAAGACCGGTACAAAAGATAATACGATAATTGCCAGTGAAAAAAAGATCGCACGCCCTACCTGTTTGGCCGAGGCAATTACCGTTTCCAGCCGTCTCCCCCCGCGCTCTCCGGGAGGCATCTCCGAGAGATGGCGATAGCAGTTTTCCACCATGATGACCCCGGCGTCCACAAGAACGCCGATAGCAATGGCAATGCCGCCAAGCGACATGATATTTGAACTGACCCCCATCAGTTTCATGGTAATAAACGCGATCAGGACGGAGATCGGCAGGGTCAGTACGATGACGAGAGCACTCTGGAAGTGAAGAAGAAATATAAGTATGACCAGCGAGACAACGATTGATTCTTCCAGCAGATTATGTTTCAGAGTATCTATCGCTCGCATTATGAGATCGGAGCGGTCATAGGAGACCTGGATCTTCACGCCCGGAGGGAGCCCCTTTTCCAGATCTTTGATCTTGAGTTTAACCCGGTCGATGACGTCCTTGGCGTTTTCCCCGTAGCGCATGACGACTATGCCGCCGACCGCCTCGCCTTCGCCGTTCATATCCAGAAGCCCGCGTCTGATGGCGCCACCGGTTTGAACCGTTCCCAGGTTTTTTACATAGATCGGCGTGCCGCGCATATCTGCCCCGACAACGATATTTTCAAGATCTTCCTTTGATTTCACATATCCGCGACCACGGATGAGGTATTCGGCATCGGCCTGTTCAATCAGTTTTCCTCCCACATCCTTATTGGAGGCCCTGACCGCCTCCATGACCTTTGTCACCTTTATTTTGTAGGCAAACAGCTTGTTCGGATCAAGATCAATCTGGTACTCACGCACCAATCCGCCAATCGAGGCAACTTCAGCAACCCCCTGCACGGTATTGAGCTGATAGCGTACGAACCAGTCCTGCAGGGTGCGCAACTGTTCCAGATCGTACCCCTTACCTTCGATGGTGTACCAGAAGACATGACCGACACCGGTACCGTCCGGGCCAAGCGTCGGAACAACACCGGAAGGTAGCAGGGACGCGGCATAATTCAACCGCTCAAGAACCCTGGTTCTGGCCCAGTAAATATCGGCCTTATCCTCAAAGATAACGTAAATCATAGAAAAACCGAAGGCGCTGGAGGCACGCACGGCACGAACCTGGGGAAGACCCTGAAGATTGACCGCCAGCGGATAGGTGACCTGGTCTTCCACCACTTGCGGTGATCGTCCCGGATAATCGGTGAAAACTATTACCTGATTGTCCGACAGATCGGGTATGGCGTCCACCGGAGTCTTGTACACCGACCAGATGCCCCAGACGATAATCAGTCCGAACATCATCAGGACAATGATCCGGTTGCGTGCGGAATATTCGATAATTTTTTCAATCATTATAACAGTCCTTGCAGGGCTTGAAGTCGAGAATACAGCTGGTTTCTACATTTTCATATCATCCATCTTCAGTGTTCCCTTCTTTTCCGGAGCCGCCGGTTTCGTTCCCTTCGGCTCATCCATCTTCATGCCGGGCATACTTTCGTGCCCTCCCCCGCCCCTCAGCTGCGATTCAGAATCAATCAGGTAACCACCGGAAACCGCTACTTTATCGCCCGTTTTGATACCGGAAAGTATCTGCACCTTGTCTTCGACCCGCTCGCCGACCTGGACATCACGAGGTTCGAACATACCTGGCGCTGTCTCTATCCATACGACCTGGCGCTTGCCGGTATCAATGACCGCTGTAGTCGGCAGGATGATTCCCTTGACGAGCGGCACCCTGATTATTGCGTTGACAAACATGTCCGGTTTCAGCTGAAAATTGCGATTGGCCATTTCAACGCGGGCCTTTACGGTATGGGTCTTGGGGTCATGGAACGGGTAGATGAAGCTGATCCTGCCGGTGAACGCGGCACCGTGCTCTATCGCCGAATGAATTTCCACCTGTTGCCCGACCCGAACAAAGGGGACCTCATTTTCAAAAACGTCAATTTCAACCCAAACCCTGGAAAGGTCGGCGACATTGAACAGGACATCGCCGACATTGACATACTGTCCCTGCTGTACCATTTTCTCGATCACTATCCCGGATATCGGGGTGTAAATCGGAAGGCGGATGTTTGCTTTACGGCTCTTCTCCAATTCGGCTATCTGACTCTCTTTGACGCCAAAGAGCAGCAGACGCTGTCGTGATGAGGCCACCAGACCCTCGCCATTCTGGGCTATTGAGGGTATTGAAGAATTTTTCAACTGTTCGCGGCTCTTTACGGCCAGGAGATATTCCTGCTGCGTCGCAACCAGATCGGGAGAATAGACCTCTGCAACCGGCTTATCCTTTGAAACCAGAGCGCCCACTGTATCAACATTCAGGTGGTCAATGCGGCCGGCGATCCAGGCGGTGACTTTTGCCTGGCGTGACTGATCAAACTGTACAATGCCGACTGCATTAATCTCCTTGTTGAGAGTGCCGCTTTTTGCCGCCAGCGTTGCAACATTGGCCATAACGCGCTGCGTGGGCGAAAGGGAGACATGACCGATCATGTCGGCCTGCTGCTTCTGCTC
The DNA here is from genome assembly GCA_028688955.1 of Desulfuromonadaceae bacterium. Classification (GTDB taxonomy): domain Bacteria; phylum Desulfobacterota; class Desulfuromonadia; order Geobacterales; family Pseudopelobacteraceae; genus JACRCG01. The sequence goes on along the minus strand of JAQTXD010000094.1, from coordinate 2,354 downwards.
AGGGGTCTGAGCACCGCCATCGCCAGGTGTACCGTCAAGTTTTTTAATCAGTTCCATACCGCAGACCGGGCAGGTACCCGGTTTATCCTTGATGATGAACGGGTGCATGGAACAGGTCCAGAGTTGCACCTTGTGCTCCAGCCTGGAATGTCCTCCGCCGTCGTCTTTAAACCACCCTTTTTGATAGAGCCAACCGACGGCAGCGGAAGAGACAGCAATCAGAATAACCAGTGGAATTACGATTTTTTTGTTCAGTGCCATGGGTGTTCCTCAATATGATGAATTTTAATGATGGTGAGAATGTTCAGAATCCGGCGGTGCTCCTGCAGCCGGAATCGGCTGTAGTAAATTCTGCGCCACCGGCCCCGCTGTCAGTTCAGTTCCGACAGCAGCTTCAAGCTGGGCCAGTTTCATCATGTAATCTGCCTGAGACTCGTACAGTTCCCGCTCATAGTTAAAAAGGGTTATCCGGCTGTCGAGCAGGGTCAGAAAATCGACCTTATTGACTCGATAACTGATAACGGCAGATTCCAGGGCTTGCTCGGCCTGGGGAATAATGCCCCCTTTATACAGTTCAACCAGTTTCCGGCGCCGCTCCATCTGGGTAAGGATGTCGTTGATGGTGTAGGAAATGCTGTTCTTCAGGCCGTTCAACTCTTCCGTCGCCATGGATGTTTCGGAGGTTGACTCCGCCACCATTGCGTGTCGCCGTTCCTGTTGAAAGGGAAGATTAAAGGTCACTCCGAGAGAAAACATGTTGTAACCGGGATCACGCACCATGTCGGTCGAAATGGACTCTTTGAACATATATTCAAATGAGAGATTGAAATCCGGATAGAATTCCTTCTCTGCCAGTCGGTGAGATGCCTGTCCTTTGCTGGCCAGACTGACCAGACTCTTTATCTGTGGTCGCTTTTCAAGAGCGGTCCGGTTCAACTGCTCTGCGGTGAAGGCAATCTGTGGAATCGTAAAATCCGTAACGGTACCGGAAGGAGTGTTTGCCGGACGATATAAGAGGTAGTTAAGGTTTGCTTCCAGGCTTTTTCTCTGCTGCTGCAGACTAATCTGCAGGTCAAGCATTTTTGATTTTTCCAGATCTGCCTTAAAGACGTCCTGCTGCACCCCCTGGCCGACAGAGTATTTTGATTCAGCGATGGTAACAAAGTCAGCAAGTATCCCAAGATCCTTCTCTATGATGCCCAATCCCTTATCCACTGCCCAGATCTGGTAGTACGTCTCCTTGACCATTCTGGCCAGTTCCAGCTTGCGCTCTTCGATCGTCCACTTATATGACTCCGCCTCAAACTGGGCAACTTCCTGGCGGATGGCCCGTTTACCCCAAAAGGGAAGCTGCTGGGATAATCCTATTACTTTTGCAGATTGCGGATCCTTGTTGAATACGAACGGCTCACGGGCACGCATATTCTGAAGTTTGAACATGAACATAGGATCCTCCAGCGAGGCTGCCTGCTTGGCTTTATTGGCAAACATCCGCCAGCGCGCCTGGGAGGATTTAAGCTCCGGATTGTTGTTAACCGCCGTAGCGACAAGAGTTGCAAGAGATTCAGCGGGCGGTTGTGATTCATCAGCCCGGACGCCCGTTGCGGAAAGTATGGCTAACATCAGTAGCGTAATCGTTCGTCGCATGTTCATATAATCTCCGGACAACATGGTATCGATGGCTCATACATGTACACAGAACATGCCAAACGATATACCACTGATTTTATAAGATATTATATTGAGGTATGCTATGGTTATGCAGAATATTCTACAGTCACAGCCCGAATATTCTGCACCTGGAGATATTTCCGCTCAATTTTGGTGGCAATGTGCGTGTTGTTTGTACCACAAAAGTTATTTATGGGAAGGAACCGTGATGCCGTACTTTTCGAGCCGGTAGATGAGCGTGTGGCGGGGGATTTTGAGAAATCGGGCCGCGGCAGTCTGGTTCCAGGCGGTGCGTTCCAGTGCCTCGACAACGATTTCCCGTTCCAGTTGTTCAAGAGAGTAGCCTTCATCAGGGAGTGTAATAACGGCATGCCGAGGCACGGGAGCGGTTTTATTTGAAAGCTTTTCCGGAAGGTCATCAAGGGTAACGGTATCACCATTCCGCATTATGAGCAGCCGTTCAATACAATTTTCCAGCTCACGCACGTTTCCTGGCCAGTGGTACGTGACCATAGTTTCAAGGGCATCCGTGCCAAAGATCACCTTCTCCCCCCCATGTTTTGCACAGAAATATCTGACAAGAATCGGAATGTCATTACGGCGCTCCCGCAGTGGCGGCAGGTGAACAGGAATAACCGACAGGCGGTAATAAAGATCTTCACGAAAGGTGCCGGAGATCGGAA
>JAQTXD010000198.1 GCA_028688955.1 Desulfuromonadaceae bacterium | reverse complement strand
AGGTTTGGGTAGTTATAATTAACCTTGCAGCGTAAAAACTGCAATTGATGCAAAAAAACGGTTGATATATTGCGAACAGTAGGTTATAAACTTTTTTCCCAAGCGCTTGTAGCTCAGCTGGATAGAGCAACGGACTACGAATCCGTAGGTCGGGAGTTCGAATCTCTCCAAGCGCGCCAAACTTCATTGAATCCGATAACTGTTTTATCAGTTGTCGGATTTTTTTTCTCCGCAGAGAAACGTACTGCTCCAACCAGCGCGGGTGACTCAAAAAATAACCCGGAGCAGCAGGGCATATTTGCACTTGCACTTACGATCTCTGAAATACCATAATACCCACATGTGCCCAAAGAGTAAGTCCCCAACCGAAGTATCTCTCAATAAAACCTCTTCTGGAACATGGAGAGCTTCAGAACGTCAAAAGCGCAGGTTCAAACCCTGGCAGCGGCTCTGGCTGGTTTCGGGAGTCATATACTTGTTCATGATTGCAGGTGGCTATCACCTGCTTATGCCTGATCGGGAGAGCATCGAGCGGCGGATGGTGTTTTCCGTCACAGAGGAGGTCCGGCGATACGACGGTATGGCTTATGTCGGAGACTCCCCACGAAAATTATTCGACATTGCTCGTTCACAAGGATATTCCGCCTGGATAGCAGCTATCCGCTCCAAACATCACATTGGACCCGAGGGAAATGCGGGTTTTGAAAAGATCGATAAAAAGTACCGTGAGGCCATCTCCGATCTTCCGGTAAAGCAATCTTTAGGGATCTTGCTCTGCATTATCGCCTGGTTAGTGCCCATGGGTGTATTGTATGCCATAGGTTACATTGTTGACTGGATTAAGCGAGGAACCCTTGAAACCCAGGGTCGATGAGGTCAAGTATGACACTGTTGCATGGGCAGGTGCTGCCATCTCCTACGGATGGTGCCATTCACGTCGCAAAACGCTAGGTATAACGGTTCGGCCTGATAAATCGGTGTCAGTGCGGGTGCCACTGCGTACATCAGTCAGAGACATCAGGTCATTTGTCGCAAGCCGGGCGGAATGGGTGTTAACTGTATGGAAAAAGCTGGATGCACGGCCAACGCAAAAGCCTCAGGACTTTGGTCGAGGCGCCGTTTTCATGTATCAAGGGAATGCCTATAGACTGGAGTTTACGAAGGGACTTCGGCGTTCACTGCATTTGCACGATGATCTCCTGATTCTGGCTGCGCCAGAAATATTGTCAGAGGAGGATGTTAGAAGGATGATCGATCGGTGGTACCGGAAACAGGCTTTTGATGCCGTGAAGGAGCGGTCAATCGAATGCCACCACCGGATGCTGGAAGAAGGAATCCCTCTGCCGTCCATAACCATTCGCTCCATGAAAACACGTTGGGGTAGCTATTCTTACCGAACACGGCGAATCACCCTCAATCTGAATCTTATAAAAGCTCCTCAAGCCTGCCTTGATTATGTGATCATCCACGAACTTTGCCACATTAAGATACGACACCACGGCCCTGATTTCTGGAAGATGGTCAGCTGTTACGTGCCTGATTATTTGACAGTGCGTAAACAACTGAAAAACTATACATGAATTTGTTGTATCATTTCTGCAGAATATGAACCCCGCAGAACTCCATCAAGCACTCCCCAAAACCTCAGATACTTTCCGGCTCAAATCGTTGCGGTTGTACGGTTTTTGAATAAATCCGTTGGCCCCCAGTCCCACCAGTTCATCGCCGGTTCCTTCACGGCTGAATCCGGAGCAGAACAGCACCTTCAGTTCTGGTAATTGCTTTCGCAGGCGCAGGAAGGCCTCTTTTCCGCCCATCTTCGGCATGATCATGTCAAGTATCACCAGTGAGATCTCTTTTCTATGGGCGTCAAACACTTGCAGGGCATGTTCGCCGTTTTTGGCCAGAAAGACCGTATAGCCCAGGTCTTCCAGCAGGTCCCGGCCGACCGAGCGCAACATCTCCTCGTCATCCACCAGCAATATTCCTCCGCTGCCGCCGACCGCTTCATCCGGGATGTTCTGACGGTCCGGATCGTCGGAAACCAGAGGGAGGAATATTCTGAAGATGGAACCTGTGCCGGGTTGGCTCTGGACGCTGATCTCGCCGCGATGGCTTTTGACTGCGCCGTACACAGACGCAAGGCCGAGGCCGGTGCCTTTTCCGACCCCCTTGGTGGTGAAAAATGGCTCAAATATGTGTTGCAAAACCTCATTTGTCATGCCGTCTCCGGTGTCGGATACGGTGATTTCAAGATAGCGGCCGGCCGCGCGGGATATGCCCATGCTGTGAAAGGAAGCCTCATCCAGGGTTTTGACTGTCGTCGCATAGGTCAGCGTACCACCTTGCGGCATGGCATCGCGGGCATTGACGCCCAGGTTCAGCAGAGCATTCTGCAGTTGGGTCTGGTCGCCCATTATAACCGGATTGCCTTGATCCAGTCTGCTTGTAAGCTGTATCTGCTTGTCAATCGTGCGTTTCAGAAGGCTCATGACCGCTATGATCGTGTCATTGATGCGGATCGGGCTTGAAACCGCGGTTCCTTTGCGCGAGAAGGTCAGCAGCTCACTGGTCAGGTCTGCCGAGCGGGTAGCGGCTTCGATGATGGTTGCAGCCAATTTGCTGTTTTTGTCATCATGCGCCAGTCGCCGTTTCAATAGCTCGGCCGCGGCCATGATCCCGGCCAGCATGTTGTTGAAGTCATGGGCGATGCCACCAGCCAGCTGACC
>JAQTXD010000197.1 GCA_028688955.1 Desulfuromonadaceae bacterium | reverse complement strand
GGCACCCTCAACTCCCAGGCCGAATTCAATTGAGCGCAGCGCCCGTTTCTGGCCGATAGCGTCATTGAAGTCGGGAAGTTCAGCGGTCGTTTCAAAGCCGAGAAGGTCCGGATCGCAGTTCCAGCGGAGCTTATCAACAGGTATGAGGCGGCAGTCAGACATCAGAAGCTCCTTTTATATGATGGAAGTTGTTATCTGCATTCATGCTGGAGAACAGCTTCGATAACTCGGTTACTGTTTTGTAATGGTCGTGCAGAGCGGCATTGTGTAAAGCGGAGGACAATATGTCAAGCTGAAAGCGCGGCAAGCGCCTTCGAGACGGCTTGACGGATGTCAGGGCGATCAGGAAGTGTGGCTGCCAGTGACTGAATATAGCCGCGTTCACGCAGGAGCCGCCGCGAGGTTGTGTAGGTCAGGTCATAGATCCACGATATCTGCAGTAGCTTGAAATCATTGAAGCAGGTGATCGTGGCGAGCGGGACGATGTCCCCTGCATCAAGTGCGGCTATGCACGGTGCGGAGACCTTGTCTGGTGCCTCATCAAGTCCGAGGATGGCAGCCGAGGCACGCTCTTCCGGCGGTTGTGCGAGCAGTTCGACGAACACGCGCCAGATGTCGAGTTTGTCGGCATCACGAATCAGGTCGATGTACTGCCTGGTGTGGGACCGGATTTTGTCCGGTGGCGCGAGCAGATTGTGGAAGCGTACCGCCTCTTCTATAAGGAGCTGTTCGGACGGGTCGATGTCGGCCAGGACATGATCGTCTCTGATGACATCAATGGCGAGGCGGGCGTGATTGTCCGAGCTGCTGTCGAGGAAGGTGCGCCAGCGCCGGTACTGGGGAAAGCGTCCGATGTCGTGCAGCAGCGCCGTTGCTGCGGCGATGTGTGTTTCATTCTCGCTCAGGTTCTCGCCGGCAGAGAGCAGCGCCATGACGTCGCACACTTTGCGGGTATGCTCGATCTTGAGCTGAATGTTTTTGGCGCCTTCGGGATCGGTATCAAGAAACGGCTCGACATAGCGGTCGAACCAGGCGAAAAGGCTATCCAGTTGCTGTTTTTTCATGCTCTCATGCGGCTCCGTCAGGATTGAAATTGTCTGTATAATACTGTACCGTGTCGCGAAGTCAATCAATCCCGCGAGGAACCACAATGCCGTTAACGCAACAAAATGGACTTGATAAAAATATTGCTGAATTACGCATTAATCAACTGCGCCAACTAATAGCGCACCATAACTACCTCTACTACGGCCATACACCCTCTCAGCCAGAAATAGATGATTTTGAATATGATGAACTATTCAAGGAGTTACAAAAGCTGGAAGCAAGCTTTCCTGAGTTCCAGACCCCGGAGAGTCCAACCCAAACTGTTGGCTGGCAGGCGTCTGAAGGATTTAAGAAAGTCGTTCACTCCGTACCTATGCTATCTATTGATAATAAGCCGTTTACAAAGCTTTTGTCTGAAATCAGGAGTATTTTCAAGGAATTAAAAGACGAGACTCAGCCGATTGATGTTGTTGCCGAACCAAAAATCGATGGCCTTTCCTGTTCCATCCGATATGAAAACCATCAGTTAGTGCGGGCAGCAACCAGGGGGGACGGATTCGAAGGTGAGGACATCACTGAAAACGTTAGATCTATTAGTGAGATTCCTAAAACACTGCCGTCCGATGCACCGGTGGTAATAGAAATACGTGGTGAAGTATATATGTCAAACTCTGATTTCGAGCTTTTCACAATGCAACAAAAAAAACAGGGCGCAAAACCTCCTGAAAATCCACGGAATGCTGCCGCCGGGAGCTTGAGACAGCTGGACCCCGCCGTCACTGCATCACGCCCACTCCGCTTTTTTGCGTACGCATGGGGTGAGGTTTCCACCTCTTTTGCGGAGAGTCAGTTTGATGCCTTACAAGCCCTGAAAAAATGGGGATTTAAGGTCTGTGATGATATCTGTCTGTCTAATTCAATAAATGAGTTAAGTTCGTATTTCGATGAGATGCAGGAACGTCGTAGTAGGCTTGATTTTGCTATAGATGGGATTGTTTACAAGCTTAACAGTCTTTCGCTTCAAGAACGAGCAGGACAGATAAACCGATCGCCACGTTGGGCTTCAGCTCAAAAATTTCCTCCTGAAAAACGAGAAACCATTCTGCAAAAGATCGTGATCTCAGTTGGTAGAAGTGGAGCCCTTACACCAGTTGCGGAACTATTGCCGGTTCGTTTGCTTGGTACAACTGTTTCTAACGCGACCCTACATAATCAGGATGAGGTTGAGTGCAAAGATTTTCGAGTTGGTGACACAGTTATCGTTCAGCGAGCTGGGGACGTCATCCCGCAGGTCGTTGCCGTTGTCATAGAAAAAAGAGCACTTGATAGCACACAGTTCGTTTTTCCATCAAGATGTCCGGCCTGCGGAAGTAAAGCTGTCAGAGAGCCAAGAGAGGCCGTCTGGAAATGCACTGGAGGGCTAACATGTCCAGCACAATCCTTGGAAAGATTGAAGCATTTTGTTTCTCGAGATGCTTTCAACATTGAAGGCCTTGGCGATAAAAATATGGAGCTATTTTACGGCAAAGGAATAATAACCTCTCCTGTTGATATATTCAGGCTTGAAGAACTGCTATCCCCCCCCTCCCTATGGCAACAACATTCTGAATATACACCATTACAAGAATGGGATGGTTGGGGGGAACTATCCGCCAATAATCTTTTTAAAGCTATTCGGGTCA
>JAQTXD010000196.1 GCA_028688955.1 Desulfuromonadaceae bacterium | reverse complement strand
AAGGAAGTCAAAGGACTGGGGCGGGAGAACGCGCAAGGACATTGAAACCCAGAGCGGCAAACCGGTTGTCAGCAGCGAAAACTTCACACAACTGACGGGCAAGAAACCACGCCGCTTGAAGTAGCGTTCTTCAACTCTTACGTTTTTTTGCTATCAGGGAACTGTTCGAGGAGTACGACGATCAGCCGGCTCTGACGTTGCTGGAGCAGATCGAAACGGAGAGTTGTTGACGTGGAGTGAACCTGTAGAGGCTCACCCCACGCCTGTCGCTTTTTACGCTTACAACTTAAACTTACGTACCAGTTCCTGAAGCATTTCGGCATTGGAGGAAAGTTGTGCCGCTGCCGCTGCGGTCTCGTTGGCTCCGCGCGCTGTCTGGTGAACAACATCTGTTACCTGCTGAACATTCATCGTGATCTCGCTGGTCGTGGCGGTCTGCTCTTCAGCTGCCGTGGCGATCTGGTTAATCTGCATGGTCACTTCACCGATCTGCTGCAGGATCATGTCAAGCGCCTTGCCGGACTGCTGTGACGACATCGCTCCCTTCTCAACCTCATCCACCCCTTCTTCCATGACGCGCACCGCATTTTTTGTCTCGGACTGGATCCCCTTGATCATCTCACCAATCTCACGGGTTGCCCGGGAGGTGCGCTCAGCCAAGGCCCGTACTTCGTCGGCAACAACCGCAAAACCCCGCCCCTGCTCACCGGCACGGGCAGCCTCGATAGCAGCGTTGAGAGCCAGCAGGTTGGTCTGGTCGGCGATATCTTCGATCGTGCCGATGATCTGGCCGATCTGCTCGGAACGGGCGCCGAGGCTTTCCACCGTCTGGGCGCTGTGCTTGACCCGCTCGGCGATCTTGACCATGCCGGCAATCGTTTCCTGCACAACGGCGCCGCCATGCGATGCCGAATCACTGCTCTGGCGCGAGCTTTCGGCGGCCATGGAGCAGTTCTGGGCGATGTCCCCTGATGTGGCAGCCATCTCCTCGCTTGCAGTGGCAACGGTGCTGGTCTGTGAGGCGACCTCTTCCGCCGCGGTTGCAATCTGTTCGGCGGTGGATCGCAACTGGTTTGATGCCGAAGCTATCTGTCCGGATGTGTCGGCAACCCGGGAAATAAGCTCCCGGAGACTTTCCACCATCCGTCGTGAGGACCCTGCCAGCTGCCCTATTTCATCCCGCCCCGTTGCCATAATGACAACGGTCAGATCACCGTTGGCCAGCTTCTCATTGGCATCGACAAGTTCTGCAACCGGTTTCGTAATGCTTCTGATGATAAGCAGAGCCAGGATGCCGGCCAGAACCATTGCGGCAATCAACAGGCCGATGATAATCGTTTTACTCTGAGAAGCATAATGATCCGCGTCTTCTCCAACCCTTTCCACCTCTTTGGACTGGTGCTCGATCATCTTGTCAAGCGCATTAAAATAGCCGGTCTGGACCTTGCGCAAGCTGGTAAACAACGCGTTCCGCGCCGCATCCTTTTCGCCCGACTCAATGAGCTTGATGACATTCATATATTCCTGAACGTACGCCGCTCTGGCATCGGTGACCATTTTAAGCTGGGCCTTGCCCGCATCACTCCGGACGACTTTTCCCATTTCAACAAAAATCTTGCCGACCGCATCCCGGGCATCGGTGACACGCTTTGCTTCTTTAACGACCTCCTCCGGTGAGTCAACCAGCAGCATGTTGCGCAAAGCGCGGGCGATGACGCTGAGATGACTCTTCACATCTTCCAGCATAACTACTTTTGGATACTTGTCTTGTATGAGCTTGTTTATCTCGTTATCAAGTGAGTTCAGCCTTGATACGGCAGTCCCTCCGATGATAAGCATGATGACGATTATTACCGTAAAAGCAGCTCCCAACCGGACACCAATTTTCAGATTACCCACGAGAATATCCTCCCTGCAACTTGCTGTGGCATTTAATTAACGTTGATAGTAATACCAGCGGCTAGCTCAAAAATCCACCATAACGGTATATGTATACACAATCTCCGCTGTGTTGGTCAAAAGGGGTCTGCAGCGGTGGGGTACATCCGGGATAGATCAGGAACCGGCCGCTTGCTCATGCGTGCCGGCAATCCGGAGATTAGCGCAGACATACGCAGATAAATCAGATACTTGAAACTAATACCGGCTTAACCCAAAAACGGAACCTGCTTTTTTTAAATATCTATCGGTTTTTATCTGCGTCAATCTGCGATATCTGCGGATAAACAGATGGTTATAGGACCACCGCTGCCTATTACTGGCTGATGACGACAATCCCCCCCGGGGCTGCGTGCCCCCAGATATCCCCTACCGTCTCAAACATTCCAGTGCCGATCCGTGCAGATACTCAAAAACTTCCCCGCGAGTGGCAATGAAACGCGGCATCTCGTTGAGAACATCCTCCAGAAGGTGCAGCACTTCACCGTCGTCGCTGCCCAGCTCGTTCATGGCCGCCGACAGCAGCGGCAGGACATCGTACAGATCATGGCGGTTGAACAGCGCTGGATCAGGGAGACCGGTGAATTTCGGCTCATTCCGGTTGGCGATATCGCGCGGATATTTGAATTTCAGGTCTGATGCTTTGACGATGATGGGCATGATTGCCTCCTGCTTAATGTCCGCCGCAGCCGCCACCGCACCCACCGCCACAACCCGGCTTGATGATGTCGCTGGCCTTCGGTTTCTCGCACAGCTGCAGTGATGCACGGTCGACATACCACGCTTCATCCAC
>JAQTXD010000093.1 GCA_028688955.1 Desulfuromonadaceae bacterium | reverse complement strand
CAGTCATAGTACTAGCGACCCAATCCATAACGCGTACGTACCTGATCTACCGTAGCCCGCATTTCCGGCGAAATCTGTTCAGCTTTTTGCAACATTGCAACCGCCTCCTGATGTCTGTTGATACTCGCAAGAAACTCCCCGACTTCCAAATAACTGTTTGCGTAAATAAGGATTGCCTTACCGGTATCAAGATCGAGAAAAGACTGTTTTGTGATTATGCCACGGTTATTATAATTGTCCCATACTGAGACGTCAGGAATACCGGTTGGCTCATTAATTTTACGTATACAATAGACAATTCCTCGTTGAACGGGCTGAAACTCCTTGAATTCAACCGAATAGCGTGTGGAAAAATCGATATACACCGGCCTGATTCCAATATTCTCGGTAATGGCAACACGCAAGGCGGTTTCGGGTCCAAAGGATGTTATGTCAAACTTCCTGAGGTTGGTATCTTTAAACAGACGGGGCATCGAGTCAAGGTACCAGTTGAAGACCAGATGAGGAGTGTGGGGAAGATCAACATCCTCTCTCATGCGCTCTACGCCCTGCAGATACCAGAGCGGGAAAGCCCCGCTGTCACCCCAGGTAAACATGATGGCGTTCTGAGGCAGTGATCTCAAGGAATTCGAAGCATAGTCAAAGGCAATGTAATTATTATGTTGATCATTTTCAAAATAGTTGACTGCACATAACGCCGAGGGAAGCGTAAAGAACATCACCGCAACGACCCCGTATACAGGCAGACCGATGCGCTCTGGCAACCGCGCCGCGTGTGTCGCATAATTAAGAAGGGTGAAGAGTCCAACACCGATTGTAATCGCGGTCAGCAGATAGAGAGGAGTGAAGAACTCCTCTGTTAGAAAGATCATATCAAATGGGGTATTGAAATAACCGGCTATTACAAGCAGAAAAACGGCGACAGAGACAATATACGCAATAAAAACCGTCCGGTTTTTCTTCCAGAGCGAAACGAGACCGATAATGGTCAACACAGCACCGAGCCAGGTAAACTCTCGTGGAATATTAAATGCCTGAATTTGTGCCCACAATAACGCCAGATTACGCACAGGAGGCTCGGTTGGATATCCCTTTCTCAGAAAATGCCACAGAAATTGGTCTAAAGTTTTGGAATCACCCCAGTTAAGAAGTGGATTGCTCAGTGCACGCAACGGCAGGTAGAGGTGCACTGAAAAGCCGAAAAGCGCAAAAGCCGTCGTTAGAATAAGTTCCTTGATGCGAGTTATCATGCGCCAGTCGGTCAGCACAATCATCAGAAACCAGGCGGGTAGCAGCAGCACTATGGTCTGGTGCACCCCCATTGCCAAACCGGCAAGAAATGTACAGACATAGATAAAAGAAGGACGCTCTCTTCCTGTACGATACTGTTCCTGCCACTGCAGCAGCAGATAAAATATAATCGCCGAAATAAACGCCAGTAAAGGATATGGTTTGTCGTGATTCGACTGGAGCCATAAACGGGGAGTAACGCCAAAAGAGACCGCTGCCGCTAGCCCCGCACTCTTGATGGCAGTGAGATTGAAACGTTCGTCTTGAAGTAATGTTTCTTTTTTCAATAGCAAAGTAGTGAGCAGATAGACAACCATGCACGCCAATGATGATGAAACAGCCGTGGCGACATTCATTCTGAATGCGATATTACCGAGAGGAACCCAGGTAAAGAGTTTGGCATACATGAGGAACAGAGGATATCCGGGAGAATGTGCAGACCCAAGAGAAGCAGTGGCCGTCAAAAATTCACCGCTGTCAAAAAATGTTACTGACGGGGCCAGTGTGATCATATAAATGGCAAACGGCACTACGAATGAAAGTACAAGCACAACGTCACAGTTTATTTTTTTATATCCAGGTATACTCATCTGGCTTTTTTGACCCCTTGAAGTTCGGTAAGTGACAACTTGTTTTTCCAAAGATAATACATACCGGCGAAGATGACCGGAAAAAAGGACGTTCCATGCATAATTAACGCGATACTGACTGACAGGGTCTCCGGAATTCCGAAAATGGAGAGCCCCTTGTAGCAGGCATAATGATACGTTCCAATGAAACCGGGAGAAGCAGGCACCATTACAGCAAAAACCAGCAGAATCAGGATGAACATTGAAGCGGTCATTGGCAGATGAATGTCAAATGATTGCAGTGTCATATCTACTGAAAGAACACACATGCACCATATTCCAACAGATGTAAGCAGAAGCGATGCCACATGCCCCCCCCGTGGAGACAGCCGTATTCCCCCGATAAAAGAGCCAAGTAGGGGGATACATCGTTCCGAAATACTTTTTGGAAACGGCCGTAAAATATAGCTGACAGCTGAAAGTGTTCGCACTGTCTGTCGTTTCAGCAAGTACATAAACAACACGACCCCGCAATAGAAGAAAAACATAATCACCCCGCCTGCCCGGAGCGCCTGCGCGGCATCTTCCATTCCGCCCGGAAGCTGCATGGTGAACAGGGTAACCAGAAGCAGAATCAGCACCGTACATCCGTCAAAGAGGCGGTCGATCACCAAAGACGCAAATACCGCTGGTGTTTCAAGATGTTCCCGTTGCGCAAGTGTATACGCGCGGACAAACTCACCCAAACGGGCGGGCAGCAGGTTGTTGGCCATATAGCCGATGATTGTGGCCTGATACAGTGAAGGTACCGGAATGTTCTTTTCGTGAATGAGCAGATAGCGCCAACGTACTGCGCGCATAAAATAGCTGACAAATGTAACACCCACAGCAAGTATGACATACAAATAGTTTGCCGAACGAAGGGCCGCTGCCAGCAGGTGAAAGTCAATTTTTCTGAATAGCAGAGCCATAAAAAACAGGCTGACACCTATTCCGAGCCAGAACTTAAGGTTATGCACGAGATTCTGGCCTGAAAATAGTCGTACGTTTTTCTTTATTACACTCTGCGAGTATCAATCGAGCCTCTAAAACATCCCGGCTGATCGCCTCCTTCAGAGCGTCTCCATTTGGAAATTTCTGCACTGACCGGATCCGCTGGATAAACGCCATTTTCACCCTGTGATCATATATTTGCTCGGAAAAATCAAGCAGGAACACTTCGATCGTCTGCGTCTTCCCCCCAAAAGTAGGATTGCACCCGATATTGCACGCCCCATTCACACACAGCCCGTCAACCTCGACCATCACAGCGTAAACTCCATCAGAAGGGATTAATTCGTTAACGGTGGCAATATTTGCCGTTGGAAAGCCAAGTGCTGATCCAATTGCACGGCCATGCACAACAGTGCCCGATATTTGATAATAACGACCAAGATATTTAGAAGCAGCTGTCATATCACCTTCTAAAACAACTGATCTTACAAGGCTGCTACTGAATATAACCGCATCTTCTCCAATAGGCGGGAGATCTTCCAGGGTAAATCCATTAAGCTTCCCAAGTGCCTCCAGTGTGCTGAAATTTCCTTCCCTGCCTCTGCCAAAAGCGTAATCATGGCCAATGATTATGTGCCTCATACCGAGAGATTTACAGAGTATTTCAACAACAAAATTGCTTGCTGACAACCGGGAAAATTCTTTAGTAAAAGGAATAACAAAAAGGTAGTCAATACCAGACTCTTCAATCAATGCAACCTTTTGGTCAAAAGTTGTTATCTGGCTGGGAGCATATTCAGGTGCAAGAACTTTCAGCGGGTGCGGCTCGAAGGTAACCACTACTGACGGGAGATGACGGATCATGCTATTGTACTTCAGGTGAGCAAAGATTTCGGCGTGGCCTCGGTGAACACCATCAAAGTTGCCTATGGTAACACAGGACGCGTCAAGTATTTTATTGTAGATATTCACACCGGTTACAATCTGCATCACTATACCTACCCTATTGTCGCAAGTTCCAGCCGTGTACCCCAGCGTCTCAGGAGTTCGTCATGCACCGGGGCATGCACCAAACCTGTAAGATCAGGATCATTTTTAAGGAGATCAAACGCCGCTTGACGGGCTTTCTCAAGCAGCTGACCATCCCGCAGTATGTTGGCAACTCGAAAATCCGGCATGCCTGCCTGTCGGGTGCCGAGGAAATCTCCCGGCCCCCTGATTTCCAGGTCAGCCTCGGCTATCCGGAATCCATTATTAGTCGACTCCATTACTCGCAGACGCTTTTCACCATCCTCAGACAGTCTACCGGATGTCATCAAAAGGCAGAATGACCTATCTTTCCCCCGTCCAACTCTCCCCCGTAGCTGATGCAGCTGCGAAAGGCCAAAGCGCTCGGCGTGTTCGATAACCATTACAGTAGCGTTAGGCACATCAATTCCAACCTCAATAACGGTTGTAGAGACAAGAATGTCGAACTCCCGCGACGTGAAGGACATCATAACCGCCTCTTTTTCTACCGGACTCAGCTTCCCATGCAGTAAGCCGACTCTCAAACCGGGGAAGACGTCAGCCTGCAGATGTTCTGCCATTTGAGCGGCAGCCTTCAAGTCAATTTTTTCCGACTCATCTACAAGCGGGTATATGATGTAAACCTGTCGCCCAGAGGCCACCTCGCTCCGTATCCTATCATAGACCTGCGAACGGCGTGACTCAAAAACGATTCTGGTTTCAATCGGAATTCTTCCCGGCGGCATTTCATCTATTACTGACAGATCCAGATCTCCAAAGAGTGTCAAGGCAAGAGTGCGCGGGATCGGAGTCGCAGTCATGACGAGAATATCCGGGTTTGTTCCCTTGTTTTTCAGTATTCCACGTTGAAGTACGCCAAAGCGATGCTGCTCATCAATAACCCCCAGGCCGAGTCTGTAAAATGTAACCTTTTCCTGAATAACAGCGTGGGTACCAATTACAATTTGTGCACGTCCGTCAGAAATATGTTCCAGAGTCTCTTTTTTTGCCCTACCCTTCATTCCTGCAGTTATGAGAGCTACTTCAATCCCCATCTCGGCACACCAGCGGTGGACCGTATGCCAGTGTTGTTCAGCCAGAATTTCAGTAGGTGCCATTATGGCTACCTGATACTCATTTTCTACGGCAATCAGCGCAGCCATTAATGCAACAAGCGTCTTGCCGCTGCCTACATCCCCCTGCACCAGACGGTGCATCGGATGTGGTGCCATCATGTCGGCTTTAATTTCTGCCAGCACTCTTCGCTGTGCAGATGTCATCTCGAAGGGAAGCAGTCGTACCAGTTCTTTGGTAAAACGATGCGTGACCTGAAAGGGAATCCCTGCTTCCTGGAGCACCCCGCGCTTTTTTAACGCAAGTCCCAATTCCCAATAGAAAAACTCATCAAATGCCAGAGTTTGATGGGCAGGGGTCGTGCCCATATTCAAATCGGCAAGATTCGATTCGGGAGGAGGCTGATGCACCTGACCGAGGGCTTCCCGGAGAGGTGGAAATTCAACGGGGGCGAGCTCTGCCGGCAGCAGGTTTTCTATGTTAGATAGAAAATGTTCCACAACTTCGTGCATAACCCGGCGCATTGTCTTCTGGTGAATCCCCTCCGACAGCGGATATACCGGGACTATTCTCCCGAAGTTGGCCGGGTCTGAATCCAGGAGCGTCTTTAAAGTGCCACCCTCAGGAAGCCATTCAACATCCGGGTGATGCACCTCCCGCTGATAGCCGAATTGATTCACTTCACCGCTGAAAACTCCGGTTCGACCGATCTTCCAGATTCTTTTCATCCAGACGGCATTGGCATGAAACCACTTGCACGAAATCGTACCGGATTCATCACGTATCAGGACCTCAAAAACTGTGCGTCCGCTTTTAGTCCTGGTCGCATCGGCAGATATAACGGTACCGGAAAAAACACTGCTTTGTCCGGGAGAGAGTGAAGATATGGAATGTAATTGGCGACGGTCTTCATACCGCAGCGGCAGGATATACAGAGCATCTTCAACGGTACGAACGCCTCGTTTTTCGAGAAGAGCAGCAAGCTTTGGACCAACCCCCTTCACGTACTTGATGTCCAACCCAAGATTTTTACGTTGAACAATCTTTTTAAGACTTTTACTATCAGCAACAGCCACGTTTAGAGATGATTGAGAGACCACCGGTACGGGACGTATGACAATATCACCGCCAACCTCTTCAACATTAAGCATGCCGCCCGGAATAATCCCCAGCCTTTCCGCAAATTCCGGTGGAATGATAATAGAATAATTTTCAGAAAGTTCGACTGTTGGCATCTGCATACCTGAGTGTAAACAGCAATGTTTTAAGCCGGTAAACATAATATTCTTTACTACAGATTGTCTACATAATTTCAACCTGTTTCATTGACAAGTCAGCGTTCAAGGGGCATATCAGATAAAAAATTCCCCTTCCAAAGGAACAGTCATGCACACGCACCATACTTTCGAACAGCTGATCTCCATAATGAAAAAACTACGCGCTCCCGGCGGGTGTCCGTGGGACGCGGAACAAACCCATGAAAGCTTGACACGTTACCTGCTTGAGGAAGCCTATGAAGTGATTGAAGCTATCGACGAACGTTCCCCTCAGCATCTTGAGGAAGAATTGGGAGATTTGCTGCTTCAGCCTGTTTTCCACGCCGCTATTGCTGAGGAGGCGGGTGAATTTACCATTTCCGATGTTATTGACACTCTCTGCAGTAAACTGATCAGGCGCCATCCTCACGTTTTTGGCGACCTTGAGATCAAGGACAGCAATGCACAGGTTGAAAACTGGGAGAAAATTAAAAAACTTGAAAAAGGAGATGAACGTAAAACGGCCCTTTCAGGAGTCCCCAAGCACCTTCCGGCACTCATGAAAGCCCAGAAGATAAGCGAAAAGGCCTCACGAGTCGGTTTCGACTGGGAACACGCCGATCAGGTCTTCGCAAAAGTCATGGAGGAATTGCATGAATTTGAGGAGGCGTGGGCAAGTGGCAATCCGACCCGGATGGAAGATGAGATGGGTGATTTACTGTTTGCCATTGCAAATCTGGGGAGATTTTTGAATCTCAACCCGGAAGAGGCTCTGCGCAAAACAATAAGCCGCTTTGAAAAGAGATTCAGTTACGTTGAGGTGGAATTAAATCGTGCAGGTGTTTCGATGCAAAATGCATCTCTCGGTGAGATGGATGCATTATGGGAAAAGGCCAAACGCATCGAACGGGGCATTGAATCATAGTATGTAACAGCGATGCTCCAGTTTTTACACAATTGCTGTTATCAACAAAAATTGTGGATAATCTGTGGATAACAATGTTGACGATATAAAAAAGTGATATCTTTGCAAGTGTTTTTCCCGAAATGCCGTTTTTTTATACACATAGTTATGTGTTATATATCAATAGGTTACGTATGATCCTAGTAAATATAGGGGGTTGCGTTGTCAAGCTCTTTTAGTAAAAGATATAAATATTTTATTATCATGGAACCTTGTGAATAACCACCTGGGTTGGCACAGCCAGCAATCCTTTGAATTCAACACCTTCTATCTTCAGCAGCTCACGCTTTGTCTGTTCGCCTCCTGGTGCTGAAAAACCGGTCAACCTCCCGTTTTCTGCAACAACCCTATGGCAGGGGATTATAATCGGCACCGAATTTGCCGCCAGCGCCCCACCAACCGCACGGGCTGCTCGGGGAGACCCGCACGCCTGCGCAACCTGACCATAGCTGCATATCTGCCCATAGCGGAGAGCGCGAACGACTTCCAGAACATGGCGGCGAAAAGGCGATATCCCCTCAAATACAACCGGAATCGCGCCAAAGCCAACCTGTTCACCTTGAAAATATCTCTGAAGCAGCAGCGCTGTGCGACGTGTTACGTCGGACTGTTTACAGTCAACCGGTTTCAAACTCTTGGTATTTTCGCGACCACTCAGATTCGGAATTTCAACGGTAACCACTCCCTGATCTGTGGCGTATACAGCTCCATACCCGTAACATGTCGTAAAATATGAACAATACGACATAATCATCCCTTCTTCAGTTTTTTGCGAAGCAGCGATTCCGCTTCAAGCACTTCTTCTGAACGAAATAATTTAACCAGCAGTATATAGAGTAATCCTCCACAAAGGATTGAAATCCCCAACACGGTACCTTTCAATATCTTCTGACCTGCCAGAGACCAATCAATAAAAGAACAGCTGTACCATACCGTTGCCGCCATAGGAATCGACGCAGTGCCGGATTTGAGAGCCGTAATCACGATGCTGGTGCCGCCAAAAGGACCAATCCTCCGTCTCAACAGCCAAAGGAGCATCAGCATATTACAGAGAGCGGAAATAGTCGTCGCAAGCGCCAAACCGCCATGCTTGAGAGGACCCATCAGGGCAAGGCTCATGCAGAGGTTGATGAAAAAGGTTATAAGAGCTGTATATACCGG
Source organism: Desulfuromonadaceae bacterium (assembly GCA_028688955.1). Lineage (GTDB taxonomy): Bacteria > Desulfobacterota > Desulfuromonadia > Geobacterales > Pseudopelobacteraceae > JACRCG01. The sequence goes on along the minus strand of JAQTXD010000093.1, from coordinate 2,664 downwards.
TGTTTTTGTATCTTTCAGAGCATAAAATACTGGTGCCAGTACGCGCGTCAGAGCAACAAATGAGAGGCCCAAGGAGTAATACAACAACGCTGTAGCAGAATTAACAACCGTGGCAAAATCAAATGCCCCGCCCATAAATATCAGACTGAAAATAGGTGTTGAACAGACCATCAAACCTGCCATGGCGGGAATGGTGATGAAAAGCATCAATCGTACTCCAAAGGAGAGTGACGCTTTCATTCCGGCAACATCGCCATCTGCCGCTTGACGACTCATCGACGGGAGTACTGCCTGCGCTACCGACGCAGTAAAAATACCCTGAGGAAACTCGAACAGGCGCTGGGCGTAGTAGAGATATGAAACGCTTCCTTGCGGCAGCAAAGAGGCAAGTATGGCACTGACAGTAATATTCAGGTAGTAGACACCAACTCCGAACACAGACGGCAGCATTAACAAGGCAATTGTGCGGACTTCAGGAGTAGTGAAATTGAAATTAGGCTTGAGTCGAAACCCTTTGCTCCAGAGAACCGGCAGCTGCATGACCAGTTGAACGCAACCGCCAATCAGAACACCGACCGCTAGCGCAGCGATGGGAGCTTGAAAGTAACCGCGCAAACAGAGGGCCGCCAGAATCATAGCTATATTCAGAAAAACGGTTGATATTGCCGGAGTAAAGAAATGACGTACTGTATTGAGGATGCCCATACAGAGTGCGACAAGACTGATAAAGAAGATGTAGGGGAACATCATGCGATTTAGCAGAACAGCAAGTTCGAATTTTCCCGGTTCAGCTTTGAAACCGGGAAACATCAAGCCAACGATTACGGGTGAGAAGGTGATACCGGCGAGTGTAATACACGCCATAATGATGGTAAGCAGGGTAAAACAGGTATTAGCAAGTTCACGGGCTTTTTCGTCACCCTGACGTGAAAGAGTTGAAGAGAAGGTAGGAACAAACGCTGCTGTCAGAGCCCCCTCTGCAAAAAAACGGCGGAGCATATTAGGAATCTGAAAAGCAGCAAAAAAAGCGTCGGTTGCAAGGCCGGCACCAAACAGACGCGACACAACCATATCGCGAACCATGCCCATAATTCTCGACAGCATCGTAGCGCTGCCGAGAATTCCTGCGGCACGGGCTATATTCCTTTTTTCTGACATTGAAGGAAGAGTTACCCTACGTGAGTAACAAAGAATTCACGAATTTTTTCTATATCTGCATCCAGGATCTCGCATCTGGTTGGCTTCCCGTATAATTCCGTGACTGACGCAGGTGCCGGAACCGCAAATCCGAGTGACTGTTCCACCGTCTCACTGAATTTTGCGGGATGGGCCGTCGCAAGACAGATTCGAGACGAATCAGGCGGTAACAGGTCAAGAGCAGCTTTGACACCGACTGCGGTATGCGGATCAAGCAGATAGGCGGTCTCCGCATGAAATTCACGGATCGTCTGCAGAGTATCGGCCTGGTTGACCGAAACAGAGCAAAAGTCATTTCGAACATGCGCCATTTCATTCGCAGAACATGAAATGCGCCCATGCTCTTTTAATTCTGCAAATGCTTCTCTTACTCGCTCCGGATTTTCTGCAAACAGGTGAAACAGGTATCGCTCAAAATTTGAAGCTATCTGAATGTCCATAGAAGGAGAGACCGTCGAAACGACCTTGCCGAGGGAATAATCTGCTGCATTGATAAACCGGGTAAGAATATTGTTTTCATTGGTTGCCAGCAAAAGTGTGTCAATTGGCAACCCCATCCGTTTTGCTACATATCCGGCAAAAATATCGCCGAAATTTCCGGTAGGAACAGAAAAATGCACCGGAGCATCGGTTTCATCAGTGACTCGCAGCCAGGCATAAAAATAGTATACTACCTGTGCCAGAACTCGCGCCCAGTTGATCGAGTTAACCGCACCCAGTGAATATTTTTCTTTAAAGTCAAGATCACCAAAAAGCTCCTTCACCATATCCTGACAGTCATCAAAGGTACCCCGCACGGCAATATTGTGCACATTGGCATCAGTGACTGATGTCATCTGCAACGCCTGAACAGCTGAGGTTTTACCTAACGGATGCAGAATAAATATGGAAATTCCTTTTTTACCTCGGACACCATGAATTGCGGCGCTACCGGTATCACCCGAGGTTGCTCCGATAATATTCAGTGATTGATGACGCTCTGCAAGAATATGCTCAAAAAGATTACCGAGGAACTGCAGGGCAACATCCTTGAACGCAAGCGTTACGCCATGAAACAGTTCAAGAATGTAGACACCATTTTTTTTAACCAGTGGTGTCACTTCAGCGTGGGTAAATGTAGCATAGGAACGATTGATCAAAGCTTTCAAGTCACGTGGAGAAATATCTTCGACGTACCGGGATATGACCTCAAAGGCCAACTCCGAATAATTGAGAGTACGCCACGATTCAAGCTGTTCCCTGGAAATAGATGGATAGAATTGCGGGAGAAGCAGTCCTCCATCTGAGGCTAATCCCATCATAACGGCGTCTTTGAAGTTAATGGGACTAATGCCGCCACGGGTACTGATATAACGCATGATAGTAACCTTTCACTGGTAAAATATGCGGGGACTATAGCAGATAGCTATTAAATATGAAAGAGGAGTCACCCTCCGGGAGCGATCGGAATAACACTTTCGCGAAGTT
>JAQTXD010000195.1 GCA_028688955.1 Desulfuromonadaceae bacterium | reverse complement strand
CGAATGTGGTTATTGAATTTGAATCAATTACCCAAATCCCCTCTTGAACAGTATCAAGCAGGCGCCGATAATTTTCTTCGCTCCTGCGCAACCGATCCTGGTCATTGAGCAACTGCTGCTCCGTGGATTGCAGTTTTTGAGAGGTCTCGTTCAGCGCAGCTCCCAATTCGGCGATTTCTATCGGCTGTCCGTTGAAGTCATACTGCGCTCCTTTGTGTTCATCAAGGTGTGTGGCGAAGGCGGTGAGCCTGCTGATGGAGTTTGCTATCGGCCGCAGCAGCAAAACGATCAGGAACGCGCTGCTGCATACCCGGACTATAGTCAGGAGGATGGTGGTCTTCCATGCTCGAGCCTGGGCTGTCCGAATGGACGCCAGGCTGTAGTCGGCCTTGAGCCAGCCGAGCAGGTTGCCGGCTGCGATTGGCTGCCAGATGGTCAGGATGTCATTTTCGATGGCAATGGTTACGGAACCGGATATCGGTGGGGTGAGATGTGCAATACCGGATGTGGAGATTGGCGGTCCGTCGGTATGGTGTGTAACATCCCAGAGAAGTAGACCATCTGGTTCACAAACCTGCAGCCGCTGGATATCAGGACCTTCAGCTGCTTTAAGAAGAAGTGTTTCCAGTTCGGCATAATCCTGGACAAGGAGGTAACGGGCAGAGCTCTCGGCAAGGTTTTTCGCCATGATCGAAGAATGCCGACGCATGTCTGCCAGAAGTCGGGCTGTTTGATTTCTGGCAGATGCCCAGCCGGTTATGAGTGCGGTCACAAGCATGATACACGATACAAAGAGGATAATGCGGGTATTCAGTCGCTGAGGCAGAACGTTCATATCAATGTCCCCAATTGGTGAGTCCCTTGACATCAATTACTTCCAGATTCAGGTAGTCACGATCATAATCTGCCGCAACCGGTGCTGCCATTCTGAGGGATTTAAGCAGCTCTGCACCGTCCCTGGAGGCGGCAATGGCTAAAATGGTTTTTTTTACAGCTTCTTGTACCCGCAGGGTAACGCGTGGATGGGCGCTGAGTGGATGGGGGGCAATCTTCGGGGTTATCAAGAGTGATCGAAGCTGGTTACGGGTATCCTCTGATTCTTTCTCCAGTTCCGGAACGAAGACCGCCCCGGCAGCACTCTTGCCCAGGAGAACCTGAATGATCACGTTTCTGGTTGAACCGGCATACTCCCTGGTAAAAGGGAAGGTGTTGCTCTCCTTGCCGAGAAGGTGTTGGATAAAGACGCTGCAGAGATTCTTGTTTCCGACAAAGGATATCGTTTTGCCTTTAAGGTCGCTAATATTTTTGAACGGTGAATCCTTCCGGACAAAGAGGCCAACCGATATCTGCTTCCCGCCGCGCACTAACGGTACATAACCGTTTGCCTTATGTGCCACGACGGTCTGGATCGGTGAGGCAAAGATGAAGTCAGGTGTGCCGCTCCAGATATCCCGCTCAAAATCGGCCATCCGTTCGTACATCTTGAGCTGGAACTCAAAGCCGGTCTCCCGTGTGAGACGGTCCACAAACGGAATCCACTGCCGGTGAAGGGTTACCGGAGGTGCCGAGGGGATGACGGCAATGGTGTAGACGTGCTGCTGCGCCCCTGAAGCCAGTGCCGGTACGTTGATCAGGAATAACGTCGCGATCAGGCAAATGATCTTCATGCGCATTATCGCCGCCACTGAAGGTGCGGGGCATATCACGGTAATCACGTATAACATGGAGTTCAACATGCAAAATTCCTTTCTGTTGGTGATGGCCAGCTCAAGACGTCTCTGCAGGACTGCGCGTATTTAAAGCAGATGCTGTTTCGGCACCGGGCGCTCAGGATGTTCCTCCCGCATCTCCAGTTCTTTGATCCGCCCCTTCAATTCCACCATACGCAACTCCCTGCCGACGAAGATCCGGTTCATCCGTTCCAGTTCCGCGTTCTTTTGTTCCAGTTCCGCGGTCCGCTCCTTAACCCGCTCTTCGAGCTCGTCCTTTAGTCGCCGCAACTCTGACTCTGTCAGTTTTCTTTCGGTGATGTCGGAGAACATTGCGAAGGAACCATGAAACCGGTGTTCGCTGTCGAGGATGGGGGTAGCTGAAGCCAAAGTCCAAACCGCTATCCCGTCTTCGCGGCGGAATCGTCGTTCGTAATGTTCCGGTTGCCCGTGCCGGCGGTTCTCCATTTTCAGCAAGTGATCAGGCACGTCCTCCTCGAACATGTACGCTGACATCGGCCGACCGATCATCTCTGTGACAGGATAGCCGAGCATTTCGCCCATCCGGGCGTTGACGAATGTGGTCAGGGTGTCCGGACCAATCTGCCAGATCCCTTCGGTTGCAGTGTCCACAATGCGCCGGTACTTTCCCTCGCTTACGCGCAGCTCTTCTTCGGCGCGCCGGCGCGCCCTCTGCTCCCGAATTTCATCGAGCGCCCGTTCTATCGCCAGCGGCAGTTTGGCAAGCCGGTCTTTCAGGATATAGTCCGTAGCGCCCAGTTTGAGGAGCTCCACGGCCTTTTCCTCGCCGACGGCGCCGGAAACCGAGATGAACGGGAGTCCGGGGCAGATGGCCTTCGTCAGTGCAAGCGCCGCCGGGGCCTCGAAACCGGGAACCAGGTAGTCGGCCAGGACGAGATCATATCCGCCATTATTGAGATACGCGGTGAATTCCTGCTCGTTGGTCGCCCAGTCCAGCTGCAGGGAAAAACCGGCGGCAAGCAGGTGTTCGCGGATGAG
>JAQTXD010000194.1 GCA_028688955.1 Desulfuromonadaceae bacterium | reverse complement strand
CTTCTCCGCGGGTGGCTCCAAAGTACTTCTGGCAGCCGCTGATACGTTCCGTGCGGCTGCTGCCGAACAACTGCAGGCCTGGGGGGAACGGAGCAACGTTGATGTCATTCGACACAAGGAGGGAGCAGACCCGTCTGCAGTTGTTTTCGATGCCTGCAAGGCTGCAGTTGCCCGGCAGGTCGACATATTGATCGTGGATACTGCGGGACGCCTGCATACCAAAGTAAACCTGATGGAAGAGATGAAAAAGATCCGCCGCGTCATCGATCGGGAAATTCCGGGGGCTCCCCATGAGACCCTATTGGTTCTCGATGCCGCCACCGGTCAAAATGCTGTCTCACAGGCACGTCTTTTCAAAGAGACTGCCGGTGTTACCGGGATCGCTCTGACAAAGCTGGATGGCACCGCTAAAGGTGGCATCGTGGTAGCTGTCAGCCACGAGTTTGCCCTGCCGATACGGTACATCGGCGTTGGTGAATCAATTGAAGACCTGCGTGATTTTGATCCGCGGGAGTTCACTGATGCACTCTTTCAAGTCTCGTAACGACTACATACGCACTCGACCCGGCGGCAATGAACCTCGCGATTTCGCGCAATTAGGGCTTGACTTCTCCCCGACAGCTCAGTATATTATTGTCCCCCGAAAGGAAACTGAAACTATGAACTATGAACTATTTGAAGCCCTCGAAAACAAGGTCAACGACCTTCTGGAAAAATACACAGCACTTAAAAACGAGAATCAACGCCTGTCTGAAGAAAACCATCGATATCAATCCGAGCGCGAGGGTCTCAAATCCCGTGTTGATGCAATTCTCGGCAAACTGGAAGATATTTAGTACCGTCCACGGAGGCCTTCGCAATGACAACATGGTCGATAGCTGAAGGCAATTCTGCATGAAAACGACCCATGTCGTCAGGGTATTGGGCCGGGAAATCTCGGTCAAGAGTTCAGCTCCTCCAGAGCAGGTACAAGGGGTTGAAACCTATGTCAACGAGAGACTGATGGAAATCGGCGGTGCGCTTAAAAGCGGTGATGCCCAGCTGGTTCTGACCTTGGCCCTGCTCAACACCGCTGAAGAGATGCTTGCCCTCCAGAACTTGAAGGAAACGGAACAAGAGGCAGAAAACAGACTTCGCGGAATACTCGAAAAACTGCAATCAGTCTGATCCGTGCATTTTCAAAATTCATCGGAACGTCTTTGGCAAAACGTACCGTTTTATTGTATATGGCTCATTTGTTGGGATAATAACTGTTACACGGTCTCTTCAGGGAGACTTGATTATATATTCTCAGCAGCACTTATCGGTCTGAACTGATTCGCCAGCAACGGCACTTTATTATTGCTGACGTCTAAAACCGTTGAATATATCCATCACCGAAAGGAAGGAATCGCTCAGACTCAGGAACCAGAGAAACATCTTCATTCCGTGGCATGTATGAGCATTCCCCCGACTTTCACTCCTCCCTGACTGACCTCCCGGACACACCTCCGGGCACTACCCCATTGCTGTCCCCTAGAAGAGCATATGCCGAAGCGAACGCTCCGCCAGCAGATTCTGGCCCGGCGGCGGGCTCTCAGTCACGATCAATGGCGAGCCTCCAGCCTGATGGCCCAACAGCAACTCGTTTCTCTTGAGGAATTTGCGCAAGCGGGCTGCATTGCATTGTATGCACCAACCCATAACGAGACGGATACGTCCGTCATTCTGGCGGAAGCATTTGGTACGGGCAAGCGGGTGTTGTACCCTGCCGTCTGCCAGGATCGGATGGTCTTCCGGCAGGTTGAGGGGTTGGAGTGCCTTTCCGAGGGATGTTTCGGCATTCTGGAGCCATGCCCAACCGGCACAGACCACCAGGCGGACGAGCCTGACCTGATCGTTGTCCCCGGCGTGGCGTTTGACCTGTCAGGGCACCGAAGCGGCTACGGCAAGGGATTTTACGACAGATTTCTGCACCATCCGGGCAGAACTGCTCACGTGATCGGATTATGCCATGATTTTCAGTTGATCGACGGCCCAATTCCAGCCGAAGCACATGACATACGGATGGAACTGATCGTCACCGATCTGCGCATAATCCGCGTTGAACGATAGGCAGCAAGACGTGCCCAAGCGGTCCTTGAAACATGTAGTAAGGAAGTAACCGGCGCCACTCAGCTGGCCCGGATTCACATAAAGGAGGTTATTCATATGGATATGGGAGTATTGATCGGAGTTGTTATTGCAATGCTGGTAGCCGCGGTAGCGGCCTATTTGGCAGGCAGCAAGTCAAACAAGAAGGATACCGGTTCCATCGTCCGACAAGCCGAAGAGTTGGCGACAAAAGTGATCGACGATGCACGCCGAGAAGCAGACACCATTACAAAAGAAGCAGAGCTTAAGGCAAAAGACATTGCGTTAGAAGCAAAGGCTGGCCACGAACGGGAGTTCACGGAAAAGAAAAAGGATCTCCAAAGCCTGGAAAAACGGCTGCAGCAGAAGGAAGAAAACCTCGATAAAAAAATTGCGATTTTTGAGCAGAAAGAACTGGATATCCTCAAAAAGGAGCAGGCTTTTGTATCAAAAGAGCAGACTCTTGGCCTTAAAGAAGAAGAACTGAAGAAGGCTGCGGATATTCAGAGGGCCAAACTGGAGACCATCTCCGGTATGTCTGCCGCAGAAGCCAAGAAAGAACTGATGGATGTCATGGAAAATGAAGCGAAACATGACGCGGCCAAGATTATCAGACTGATTGAAGAAGAAGCCCGGGAAACTGCAGACAAAAAGGCGAAGGAAATTATGG
>JAQTXD010000092.1 GCA_028688955.1 Desulfuromonadaceae bacterium | reverse complement strand
GAATGTCATTACGGCGCTCCCGCAGTGGCGGCAGGTGAACAGGAATAACCGACAGGCGGTAATAAAGATCTTCACGAAAGGTGCCGGCAGCTATGGCCTTGTCAATATCAATGTTGGTTGCGGAGACGATGCGGACATCAATCTTCAGGGTTTCTGTTCCGCCAACCGCTTCCACCTCCTTTTCCTGAAGCGCTCTCAGCAGCTTTGGCTGCAGTTCAACCGGCAGATCTCCGACCTCGTCCAGGAACAGGGTACCGCCTTCTGCCAACTGGAATTTCCCTTTTTTATCCTTCACTGCACCGGTAAACGCTCCCTTGACATGACCAAACAGCTCGCTTTCCAGCAGATCTCGTGGGATGGCTGCACAGTTGATGGCCACAAAAGGAGCCTCCCGGCGCGAACTGGTGGCGTGAAGTGAGCGGGCAACAAGCTCTTTGCCGGTACCGGATTCACCGGTAATGAGCACTGCCGCCTCGGTATCAGCCACTTTGCGGATTATGGTAAAAACGTGCTCCATTTCTTTGGAGGACCCAACGATGGTGCGAAAATCCGACTTGTCAGCCAACTCACTCTTCAGCCGTTTGTTTTCCTCGGTAAGTCCACTGAATTGAAGCGCCTTCCTGACTGACAGTTTGAGTGCGTCCCGATTAAACGGTTTGGTGATGTAGTCATACGCACCCGCCTTCATGGCCTCCACCGCAACATCAACGGTGCCAAACGCGGTGATTATCATTACCACTGTTTCCGGTGACTGTTCTTTAATCGATTTGAGCACCATGAGTCCATCCATGCCGGCCATTTTCATATCGGTAATGACCAGATTCGGCTGAGACCGACCGAACAGAAACACGCCCTCCTCACCTGACGCCGCCGTCAGGACATCGTAGCCTTCTTCCTGAAGATTATATTCGAGAACCCGCCGTAGTGAAGTATCGTCATCAATTATGAGAATTTTTGCCTTCAAGGTATTCCTCCGCCCGCAGCATCCAGCATCGGTAATTTCACCGTAACAACTGTTCCGGTGCCGACAGTGCTTTCAACCGTCAATGTACCGTTATGGCTTTCAATAATCTTTCTGGTGATCGCAAGTCCCAGCCCGGTTCCACCGGTTTTGGTTGTGAAAAATGGCTCGAAAATGCGTTTCAATGTTTCGGCATCTATACCTGGACCGGTATTTTCAAATTGTATTTCGCACACATCTGACTGGTGCACGTGTATTGATATGGAAACGCAGCCGCCTGGAGGAGTAGCCTGGAGAGCATTAATTGCAATATTGAGAAACGCCTGGCGAAGCTTTTCACCATCCGCCTTGATTGATACGTGATATGTACACGGGTGTAGGACAAGTTGAATCTGCCGTTCCCGTGCATCGTTCGACACGAGAAAAATGATTGTTTCCAGTTCATCCCGGATCAGACATGGTTTCAAATCGACCGGCTGCGGACGTGCCATATGGAGAAAGTCCTCAACGACACGGTTCAGACGTTCCGTTTCCTTAATTTGAATTTCAATAAATTCATGCTTGGGATCCCCCGGCTTATAGTCGTCCTTCAGTATTTCGGCCGTTCCCCGAATTGAGCCGAGCGGGTTGCGTATTTCATGTGCAAGGACCGCGGCCATCTCTCCCAGAGTAGACATTTTCTCTGCCCGACGCAGCTTTTCTTCAATTGTGATCATCTTCTCCGACTGTTGCTGCAGTTTCTGGTAGGACTCCTCCAGTCCCTGCGCAGTTTTCTGCAATTCTACAGTACGTTCCCGCTCCCGTTGGGATAACAGACCGGTCACTCCGCCAACCGCATTGTATAAAAGTATTTCCAGATATTTTTCCATTTCCACCGACAGGTGACCACCCCACTGGAAAAGAATGTGCGGTGCATAGGCGACGCTCACTGCGATGGAACAGAGCAACCCTCCCCGGAAACCGAACCAGAGAGCAGCGAGTATGATCGGCAGATAGTAGAGACGCTGAAAGATGTCGTGAAGATAGGGAAGATGCAGCGGAGTCAGATAATGAAGCAGGCTGATGCCGATGATAAAAGTTGCCAGAATGAGCGTCCGGACACGATTTGAAGTTTTCACTGCACCATTCCATCTTTAAGAGTGATGGTCCTGTCAGAATAAGCACCGTTTTCCGGGTTGTGGGTAACCATGACAACGGTCTGACCGGCAGTATTCAGCTCACGGAAGAGCGCCATAACCTCATCACCGGTTTTTGAATCCAGGTTACCGGTTGGTTCATCCGCGAGAAGGATGCGCGGATTATTTACAATGGCCCGCGCGATTGCAACTCTTTCCTGTTCCCCACCGGAGAGCTGATTAGGAAGTCGATTACATTTACCGCCGAGTCCGACCCGCTCAAGCGCCTGACGAGCAGCATTTTTTTTTGCCTGAGTACTCATTTTAACAATAGCGAGCGGTAGCATGACATTCTCGATGGCAGTCAGATAGCTGATCAAATTGAATGACTGAAAGACAAATCCCAGCTTTTGAGCGCGAAAATCAGCCAGAATCTCACCGGGGAGAGTATACAGTTTTACACCTGCCATCTCAACCTCTCCGCTCGTAGGATGGTTCATCCCTCCCAGCACCGACAGGAGCGTACTCTTGCCGGAACCGGACTGCCCCATAATGGTGATAAACTCGCCGACCTCTATACTTATGTTAACGCCACGTAACGCTTCGACAACGTCACCGCTGCTGGCATATTGTTTCTTTACATTTTTTATTTCGATAAGAGCCATTTTATCCTCAATTCAGCCTGACAAACAGGATTTGTGTGTTAACAGGGTTGATTTCTGAAAGATCGCTGTGATCATCGCACAACGGCTACAGTGCCCGCAGAGCTTCAATAGGATCCATCCTGCTTGCATGCAACGCCGGATACAGACTGGCCAGCAGTCCCAGCATCACCGCAAGCCCGATTGAGCCAAAGGCCACTGTTGTATCCCAGATCAGATGGGCGTTTTTGCTTTCTGCCATAAACGGCAGGGCCAGCTTCGCACCACCCATGCCGACGGCATAACCGAGAAATCCGGCCAGCAGACTGACCAGAGCCGCCTCCAGAAGAATAATCCGCATGATATGGCACTTTCTGAAGCCGATTGCCCGGAAAACGCCAATCTCTGTCGTTCGCTCGGTAACGCTCCCCATCATGGTGACAAGGACGATCAGCGAACCGATGAAGACGATGACTCCCGCCATGGAATAGGAAAATCGTTTGAACTGATTAAGGGATTTGAGACGCCCTTCAACCACCTGCTGAATGGCCGACACCTTGGCATCAGGAATTTTCTCGGCGATCTGCGCTACCATATCACCAATAGGGCACCCGGAGCAGAGCGCCGCCACTTCGGCCATACTGATTTTACCAACTTTGCCTAGCAGTTTTTGGGCCTTTGCAAGATTGACAAACACAAGTGCGTCATCTTGCGAACCGGTCTGATCAAGCACTCCGGCTACGTTGAATGTTTCTCCCTTTATATTCAGACTGTCGCCGGGAGAAACATTAAGCACCTTTGACGCATCGGAGCCAAGCAGGAGATCATGCTCAGATTTCGGCTCTTTGCCGAAAACAGACCACCATTGCTTCATCTTCAGTTCACTTTCGAAGTGAACACCCGCCAGCAGCACGTCGTGGGTGCCTATTTTGATGCCACCCAGCACTTTGGGACTGACAGCAGAAATGTTCCTATTGTTGGTGATAGTTATAATCTTCGCCAGGTCTTCCTCACGTATCTCTCGTTGATCAAAGCTCACCCCGCCGAGGCTTATCCCGCCATAATTCATGGCAAGTCCGTTACTCTGTGGAGTTATCAGAATATTGGCACCAAACTCATCCATCTTGCGTTCAATATCGTTGGACATCGAGTTAGTGAGTGTGACGAGAGTGACTATTGTGGCAATGCCCACCATCAGACCAATCGTTAAAAAGGCCATCTTGGCTTTGCGACGTTTCAGGTTATTTATTGAGATGGTGTGCAGTTTCATCAGAAATATCTCGCTCCTCCCTTGAGGTCCGCGGCTGAAATCGTGATCGAGCTGCCGGTCACTTTATGGGGCAGATAGCCCGGGTTACAGCCACCGGTTGCGTTAGGTCCGAGACGGTTTATGACAAATTTCTGGTTGCAGTTTTTGCAATTAAGTTTATCACCTTGTTGCTCATACCCTTTTTTCTCTCGATAGCAGGAATCGCAGGCATCAAAGGCCGTGCGTATGCTGCCGTCAGGCGCCTTGACAACCAGAAACGCAATCTCCTTGCCGCCATCCACGTACTTGTAGAAGCGAACCTTGCCGTTTCCCAGATTAGCCGTCGGGAGTGTGACGACGCCATTATTCTCCTTTACCTTTTCATACTTTCCCAGTGTGAAGGCAAAGACTGTGGCAGTACTTATGATCAATGCCACGACAACAATTCCTGCCCGTACGACCTTTTTCATGCAGTTCGGTACCATTTTCGAGCTCCTTGTCTTCAGCTTTTTTTGATGAATCCGCATCCACCACCATTACCGCCACAGCATCCGGAGGAAATGGTATTTGTGCCTATATCTCTGCCTGACATCAGCTTAAACAGTTCTGGTGTGAGTACCTGATTCACAGTGCTGCCGAAACCGGCCCCGGTGACTGTATTAGCGATATTCACCGGGTTTACGGTCTTGCTGTCATATCCGACCACTACCCAGCCACCATCGACGTCAACTTCGGTAATCGCAACGCCTTTCAATGTTTCAAGTACTTTGGTGATCTTCGCTGAACAGCTTCCGCAGGTTATACCTGTTGTTCTCAAAACGGCAACTGAATCAACAGTTGAACCTACCCGGACATGGAACCCCAGTACTGAGAGGAGAGTTATGGCCATACTGACAATCACGATAGTAATAAGGTTGCTTTTCATCTGGGCTCCCGTTATTGCATGTCCGAATTAACAGGGCATTATCAATAAGTGTGCCACACGCTAATAATGCTTAAACACGCGGTAATCTATACATATTATTTACGACGTAATCTCACCCGCCTTTTCCTGTGTGTAGATTATTCTACATCAATGGTGAGTATTCAGCAGCTTCAATGAAGTTCATATATTCTAAATCTAGAATTGGGATACTGGGATTTGCAAAGGAAGGCTACATTGAATTATGAACATGAGAGACTGAACTTATGTATCTTGTGGACTGACTGTAAACAGCGCTTAATATACGGCGGGATTTGGAGCATCAACCATGGGATTCAAACGAACGGCAAGCGAGAACAGATACGGATAATCATGTTTCAGGTGCTGCATATACATAACCCATTCACGGGAAAGGTAGCCGAACACTCTTTTTATGTCGCCGTTGATATGGTCAATATCAGTCTGGGGCATATTTTCAAATGTGTCACGGGCCTCGAGTTCTTCCACAAGGTGGAATACAGACCAAAGCAAGTCGGTGAACTTTTCATGCTCCAGAAGGTTCTGATTCTCCAGTAAACTGACCAGAAATCCACGCTTTTCAACAAGCAGTTTTTTGAGTATGTGTTTATCACAACATTTCGAATCAATTTTTACGTCACAATTCTTTAGGAAATCAAGTGCAGCAGAAAACTCGGACTCCTTCCATGAGCCGTTAATCAACAAATGGCCTTTTAAAATATCACAGGAAACAACATAAGCAGACAACTCTTTCAGCAGGCGATTACCCACCTCACTAAAAAAAACGCCGATAACCATATTTAATTTTCGTAGGACAGCGTGGCGTTCTCTCTCTTTTAACACCTGTTCAATCATCAGTGTAACAATGATAACGTAAACAGGTAAAAATGCGAGGTTACCTAAAAACCAGATGGTCAAATCCTTTGCACTGCCAAGCAACACATAATCCATAGCGTAAAGAAGGAGAGATACGGAAGAGAGAACACAGACCATTAATGTCTTATTGAGGATTAGTTTGCGGAGCATTTGTCGTCATTTCCTTTAAAATGTTTCAAATTAACGTTCACGAAGCGCATCAACGATTGTAAGTCTGCTCGCTCTGATAGCCGGTACAACTCCGCCCAAAAGCCCCATAACAATTGAAAACAGTAGTGATTTAAAGACAATATCAAGCGTCAGGGTAAAAGAAAAGGCAAGCTCTGAAAAGGTCTGCCAGTTCATGGTAGAAATGGTAATAAGCTGCATAAATGAAGCGAAAAACAGCCCACTGACACCACCAATTGCCCCTAAGAAAAGGGATTCAAGGAGAAATGCAGCCAATATGTTTGATCTTTGAAATCCAAGGGCACGGAGTGTACCGATCTCCCCAACCCTGTTTGCAACGGCAGCATACATGGTTATCATTGCACCAATAATCGCTCCGATTGAAAAGATACCGGTCAGAGAAATGCCAAGGATGCGGAGAAATTTAGCCATTGCCTCTGACTGATCACGATAATACTGGGTTTCACGCCGCACATCCACGGTAAGACGCGGATCTGTATCAAGTGACGTCTTGACCGAAGAAAAATTATCTCTGTCACGCAATCTAAAGGTAAGCGAAGAGTACGCAGGACGGCGAAATGCCTGCATCAACTGTGTCGCATCACCCCATATTTCGGAACTGAAACCGGTAACACCGGCATCAAAGACTCCTACCACTGTCCAGTCACGCATACCAAAGCGCACCGTTTCACCGATTCCGCCACCTTTGAACCTCTCTGCTATGCTGCTACCGGCCATGATTTCAGATACACCTGGCCGCGGTAACCGACCCTCACGTATGGTCACTTGCGGCCTGAGCTGCAAAGACGCAGCTTGAATACCACGTATGACCACATTGGCGGGCGTTCCACTCCCACGCTTCGGGAGACTTATCAGTACCACCAGTTCCTTTGCAAAAAGTGGTATCCCGCGACTGTCAGTTGCGATATCAGGGAGACTTTCAATAATAGCCGCCTGACGTCGTTCAATACCACTTTGAACTTCTGAATTTGCTGACTTACGTGTAATTATTACGTTATCATCGGAACCGGTATCAACAAGCGTTTTTTCCAATCCTGCTGACAGCATCAGAATTGAGGCAAATACGAACACAACAAGTGCCATCCCAGTGGCGGTCAGTGCAGTTGTAAGCCTTCGTGTTGAGATATTTCGGAGGCTGTAGCTTATCGGGATCGGCATAGATTAACCTGCAGGCAGCGTTATGTCGAATCTGCAGCCGCCTGAAGCAGGTGATGTAACTGTCAAAGAACCGCCTTGAGCTTCAATAATACGATAGCAGATTGCCAAACCGAGGCCGGTTCCGGCAGGTTTAGTTGTCCAGAACGGCTCAAAAATGTGCTGTATGTTATCATCTGCAATCCCGCTACCAGTGTCGGTGATACTGATTGTCACCGTACTGTACGTCGTATGGTGCGATTCTATAAGAATTTCTCCACCACTCGGCATCGCTTCGGCAGCGTTTTGTAACAGATTGAGAAGAACCTGATACAACTGATTCGAGTCAGCCAATATTTCAATAGGTTTGGTAATGTTATTTTTAATTAATATGTACGTAAACCGGGGGTCCTGGCTCATAAACAGAACTATTCCCTCGATATACTGAAGCAGCTCAATTTTTTCACGATGTGGCGGCGCGGGGCGGGCATACAGCAAAAACTCTGAAATCAGTTCATTCAGTCGTTCCGCTTCCCGAGTAACAATTGCCAGAAGCGGCACATCATTATCATGAAATTGTGCAGAACTAGCGAGAAGTTGTACCGCTCCGCATAACGCAGCGAGCGGATTGCGAATTTCATGTGCCATACGGGCTGAGAGTTCACCCACAGCTGCCAGTCGGTCTGCCTTTTTCAACGCAGATTCCATACGGCGGATATTTGTGATATCCCTGAAGTTCATTATATAACCGGCCAGTACTCCGGTGCCGTCATTGAAAGAATCAATCCGATACCCGATGGTCATGACCTGTCCATCAGGTGACCTATATTCAAACTCTCGATTGGTTGCGGTATCACGTGAATAATCAGGTCCCGACAGTGTCGGAAATATTGATTCAATTTTCATATCATAGACCGCAGACTGACTGAGACCAACAATGGACTCGGCATACGGATTGAAAACCCTGATCCTGCCGGTAACCGTTGTTGTCAGGATACCACTGTCACTACAGGCGACAATTGATGTATTCAACTGTGCTAATTCGTAATAATTAATTGAGGAGCGCTGGAGAGCCTCTTCACTCAGGCGGGCGCGTTCAGTTAACAGCCCGGTAATAAAAGCTGTCAATCCAAATGCGATGAGGTTGAATGAGATTGTGTATAGCAGTCGTAAGGAGCCTACCTGATACGCGTCCTCCTGGCTGAGGCCAATATACGAAAGATAGCCAAAATACTGAAAGTCAAGAATTGTGCCATACAAGATACCGCACAGAGATGCGGTGTAGAGTGCCTGGCGCCGACCAAGCAACATGCCGGCAATCATGATTAGCAGAAGATATAAAAATGAATATGGGCTGAGAATTCCACCGGTAAAAAGAATGAGAACCGTAACAAACGATAAATCCCAGATCACCTGAAGATATGTAAGTGACTGAATAAACTTATGTTTTTCAAGCGGTATAAGTGAAATCAATGAGAACAGAAAAGAAAACGCCATCAACTTGACTACACCAGGTTGAAAGCGTTCGATTTTTACAAGAGAATCCTGAAATTCAAGAAGCAGCGTTGCTGCCAAAAAAAGAGAAGAGACAACTATTCTGGCGTAGATGAAGAGTCGGAGTCTTCGTTCTGAGGCAATATTCACCCGCCAACAGCTCCCGCCAACTTGAAAATGGGCAGGTACATGGCAACAACCAAACCACCGACGGTTGTTCCCAGAAAGACCATGAGCAGCGGCTCCATCATGGAAGTCATGGCACCAACGGCATCATCAACCTCATCATCATAAAAATCAGCTATTTTGTTCAGCATCGCATCCATTGCACCGGTCGCTTCACCAACTGAAATCATCTGGACAACCATCGGCGGAAATACTCCGCAGGTTGCCAGCGGCTCAGCCATGGTTTTACCTTCAGAAATTGCCTGACGAACTGAGTAGATGGCCTCTTCGACAATCTTGTTGCCTGCAGTTTTGGCTACAATTTCAAGTCCGTCCATTATAGGAACACCGGAACTGACCATGGTGCCCAATGTTCTGGTAAATTTTGCTACGGCAACCTTTCTGATCAGAGGACCGGCAATAGGTGCTTTAAGTGCCATCCGGTCTATGTTTTTTTGCCCGACCGGCGTAGCGTAATATTTTTTTACTGCCCAGACAATCGCATAGAACCCACCGATCAGGACGATTATATACTTCGTTAGAAAGTTGCTGAGCGAAATGACAAATCGTGTCGGAGCAGGCAATTCACCTCCAAACTCCACAAACATCTTAGCAAATGTTGGAATGACAAAAACCAGAATGACACCTACTACAACGACTGCAATAGACATGATCGTAATCGGGTAGACCATTGCGCCCTTAATCTGTTTTTTCAATTTCATCGATTTTTCAATATAGGCGGCAAGACGGGTTAAAATGGTATCCAGAATACCGCCGATTTCGCCGGCAGCCACCAGGTTTACGAACAACTGGTCAAACGCCTTCGGATGCTTGGCAAGTGCGTCAGCAAAGGTCGATCCGCTTTCAACACTTTCCTTAACCTTGTATAATATTTCCTGAAATGCTTTATTTTCCTGTTGGCTCGCAAGTATGTCCAGACATTGGACGAGCGGTAAACCGGAGTCAATCATGGTTGAAAACTGGCGCGTAAAAATAACGAGGTCTTTTTCATTAATCTTTCCGCCGCCTCCGAATTTTGGCAACGAAAAGCCGATGCCCTTGGACTCAGCTTTAATTGTTATATTACTGAAGCCGTACTTTTTGAGCTGAGCTTCTACGATATCGACCGTTGCAGCCTCAATTACACCTTTTTGAGTCCCTCCGGTTTTCGTTCGAGCTTCCCAGTTAAACTTTGGCATTTAAGATCTCCTTCTTATATCAGTGCATCTGGGAATTGCGCTGCATTCCTGCCGCAGGATTACTTACCATTTTTTTAAATTCTTCAGGATCCTGAGAACGCCCGAGCGCCTCTTCAAGCGAAATCATGCGCTTCTGAAACAATGAATAAAGTGATTGATTCATCGTTTGCATACCAAACTTTTCCTGGCCAATCTGCATCTGCGAATAAATCTGATGGACTTTGTCTTCTCGAATCAGATTGCGGATAGCGGCATTCGGCACCATTATTTCAAGAGCCAGCGCACGTCCCTTGGAACCCATTCGTGGAATCAAAGTTTGCGACATGACTCCCTCGAGTACAAACGATAGCTGCGCTCTGATCTGCGTTTGCTGGTAAGGTGGAAAGACATCGACAATGCGGTTTATAGTTTGTGCACAGGAGTTTGTGTGCAGTGTGGCAAGACAGAGGTGGCCGGTTTCGGCCAGAGTAAGAGCGGCCTCAATCGTTTCAAGATCGCGTAGTTCGCCAACCAGTACAACATCCGGGTCTTGGCGAAGTACGTACTTCAGTGCGTTTTTAAATCCCTTTGTATCGGCTCCGACCTCTCGCTGGTTGACAAGACACCCTTTGTGCGGGTGCAGATATTCAATCGGGTCTTCAATTGTGACAATATGCTCCCGCCGATTGATGTTGATATAATCAACAATTGACGCGAGAGTCGTGGACTTTCCGCTGCCGGTAGGTCCAGTCACCAGAATGAGGCCACGAGGCCTGGAAGCCAGTTCAGGAACAATCGGTGGTAAATTCAACTCTTCAAACGTCAGTATTCTATAGGGAATAACCCTGAATACTCCTGCCACGGCGCCCCGCTGAATGAACACATTACCACGAAAGCGGGAAAGTCCTTTTACACCAAACGAAAGATCCAATTCGTTTTCTTCTTCAAATTTATGTTTTTGAGCGTCAGTCAGAACACTGTAGCAAAGTTGCTTAGTTTCGACCTGATTCATTGGAGGAAAATCCATAGGCAACAGGTGTCCATCAACACGCATCTGCGGGGGTGAATTGGTGGTGATATGCAGATCAGAGCCATTTGATTCAACAAGTATCTTTAGCAGTTGATGAAGGTTAAGCATCTGTGGCCCCCCGGTTAGTCGTCAGAAACAGTAATTCTCAGTACTTCTTCGAAGGAGGTTACCCCCTCCTTAAGTTTTGTCA
>JAQTXD010000193.1 GCA_028688955.1 Desulfuromonadaceae bacterium | reverse complement strand
GGAGGTTTAGCATCTGTTGCCCCCCGGTTTGGCGTCAGAAACAGTAATTCTTAGTACTTCTTCGAAGGAGGTTTACCCCTCCTTAAGTTTTGTCAAGCCTGATTGACGCATCGTCTTGATGCCGATTCTCATAGATTCCCGTTTAATTTCAGCAGTATTCGCACCATTTAAAATCAGTTCCTTGATCTCTTCACGCATCGGCATAACCTGATAAAAACCAACACGCCCCTTATATCCTGTGTTATTACACGCGGGACATCCCTTGCCGCGCATACACACGAAAGAAGACGCCTCATCAGGAGATACGCCGGCATCTATTAACGCCTGTATCGGAATTTCTTCCGGCTGTTTACATTCACTGCAAACACGGCGTGCCAGGCGTTGAGCAGTGATGAGATTTACCGCAGAAGCGACGAGAAACGGCTCAATTCCCATATTCAGAAGGCGGTTTATCGTCGCAGGAGCATCGTTTGTATGCAACGTCGAAAGAACCATGTGACCGGTCAATGCGGCTTTAATGGCAATTTCTGCAGTTTCAAAATCGCGGATTTCTCCAATCATGATAATGTCGGGATCCTGCCGCAGGAATGAGCGCAATGCAGCAGAAAAATTGAGTCCGATATCCTCATGCATCTGAACCTGATTTATTCCGGCAAAATTGAATTCGACCGGATCTTCGGCAGTAGAAATATTTTCTGACACCTTATTCAATTCCGAAATGGCCGAATAAAGTGATACCGTCTTGCCACTCCCTGTTGGACCGGTGACCAGAACCATGCCAAACGGCTTATGTATTTCACGCATGAAATTCGCTAATGCTTCAGGTTCATAGCCAAGTTTGGTCAAGTCTGTCTGCAGATTTCCCTTGTCAAGAAGACGCATGACGATCTTCTCACCAAAAAGCGTCGGCAGGCATGAAACGCGGAAGTCCATATCCTTGCCGCCACCGAGTTTGATCTTGATACGTCCATCCTGGGGAAGCCGGCGTTCGGCAATATCCAGCTCCGCCATAATCTTGATACGCGATGTAATTGCGTTTTTCAGTTTGAGTGGCGGCTTCATAACCTCATACAGCACACCATCGATTCGATAGCGGACCCTGAAGAGTTTTTCATACGGTTCGACGTGGATATCACTTGCTTTTTTCCGTATTGCATCCTGCAAAATGGCATTGACCATCTTCACAACGGGGGCATCTTCTGTTGCACGTTCCAGCGAACCGAGGTCAACCTGCTCCTCGTCGCCAACAATCTCCATATCCTCAACATCCAGATCACTCATGACATCGGCAAGAGATGCAGACTGATCATAATACTTGTCTATCGCGGCTTTAATATCGCGCTCTGACGCTACAACCATTTCAATGTTGTAGCCGGTCATAAACTTGATATCTTCAATGGCGAATAGGTTGGATGGGTCGCTCACTGCAATGATCAATGTCGCACCTGCACGGTTGACCGGCAGCAACTGATACTTTTGAACGACTTCAGGTGGAATGGATTTTATAACAAGAGGATCAATTTCATATTCGGCAAGGTTGACGCTTGGTACACCATACTGCTTCGATAAAAATGACGTGAGCTGCTCCTCGGAAAGAAGCTGCTGGCTGATCAAAATTGAGCCAAGCCGAAGCTGATTGCCCGATAGCTTTTGTTCTTCCAATGCGCTACCTAACTGATCACGGGTAATCAGATTGTTTTTTACCAGTATTTCTCCCAGTCTGTTTGACTGCATGTATACTCCAATTTCATATATAAATCGCCATAGTATGGAGATTGCCGGGTATTGTCAAGCTGTAGATAGTTACTTTAAATACCGTCTAAAGCCCTACGCATAACGCCTTTCATCGGTTTATGTCCGGTCCATATTTCAAAAGCACGCTCACCCTGAGCAACGAGCATGCCCACACCATTTACAGCTTTCAGTCCAGCGGCATTCGCCTCTGATACCAGCGGAGTGCCGGAACGAGAGTACACCATGTCATACACCCTTGCATTTCGCGAAAGAGCTGAAAGATCAACGCCATCAATTTGCTCACCGTTCATTCCCAATGAAGTTGTATTGAGCAGTAAGGACGTGGAAGCAAGACACTCTGCACTCACCTGATTCCGTTCAATGACGGAGATTGATGTTTCTGGATACCTCATGGTCATATCACGCATGACGGATCGGGCGTTTTCAAGTGAACGATTGAATAAAACAATTTTTTTTGCACCGGAGCGGCACAACGCAGCTACTGCACCGCGGGCGGCCCCCCCTGCCCCGATAATCAGAATTTGTTCAGGACCGGGTGAAAAATCCAGGTCAGAGAGGAGTGAATCAACCAAACCATCTCCGTCGGTATTATAGCCGACAAATGCCCCCTGGCTTAACGTAACCGTATTGACTGCACCTGCGGCCAGTGCGCTTTCATCAAGGTGGTCAAGAAAAGGGATTATGGCGCTTTTATGAGGAATGGTAACATTAAAACCGCACACTCCCAGCGCCTTGAGACCAACCACCGCATCTTCAAGAAACTCAGCCTTTACGGCAAACGGTACATAGATATAATCAAGGAGACCGGCCACAAACGCAGCATTCTGCATGCGCGGTGAAAGCGAGTGTCCAATTGGGTCTCCAAGAATACACACCACCCGGGTTTTTCCCTGTATGGCAGTCATAGTACTAACGACCCAATCCATAACGCGTACGTACCTGATCTACCGTAGCCCGCATTTCCGGCGAAATCTGTTCAGCTTTTTGCAACATTGCAACCGCCTCCTGATGTCTGTTGATACTCGCAAGAAACTCCCCG
>JAQTXD010000192.1 GCA_028688955.1 Desulfuromonadaceae bacterium | reverse complement strand
ATACCAACCGTCCCGGCGCCTCCGCTCTTTGTGGTGGGCGGGTTCGCAGCGGTCGGAGGGAACGCTGTTGCCATCCTTGCGTTCCGCTTCCTGTTACCGATAGATCCCGCCAGGCGTCTCCGCTCAATACTTATTGCCATCGTCCGCGACCTGAACATCATTGCTGCCACAGATTCTCTCCCGCTGATGGAGAAGTGCCGCATCCGGACGCACCACAGAGTCCTGCGCATGCTTGCCAACGCCAAGAAGCTGGATCAAGACCTCAACGCCATCGTAGAGGGTGGACTTGCAACTCTGGTTATTGGCAGGAACATGCTGATATTGAGACAAGCTGAGAGGAGCGAAGGATTTTCGCTTGTAGCCTCCGGGGCCATCCGTGAGACAAGGCTTAGACTCTCTGCTATTTCCCGGTCGGGCGAGATATTGTCTGTACTGGAAGAGTTGTCCACCCTACTAAGCAGTGTGATGGAAGCCAAATACATGAATTTAAACCAACCAACTCAGGCGAAAATATTTATATCTTATTAACATTAAACACAACAAGCAACATATCACAATTGATTGAGAGGGAAATAGATTCGTGCCATATTTGAGGTTCAAAGGGTTTGCTGAAGAGTTTCTTCGGCAGCATTTGCCGCAGCTTGTCGAAGAATTTTCCCGAACAGCTGCCGTTCCGCAGGAAATTGTCAAAGTGGAGCTGCTCAGTATCACGCAGATAACGCCTACGCCCTCTTCGCTGGAAATATATATGTTTCCACGGACGCAGGAAAAACATGATACTATCGCGGCAAATTTACATGACCTGCTCCACCATTTCGGGTATCCTGATGTCCACATTTTTTTCGTGCTGCTCACCCCCTCCCTGTACTATAAAGAGGGACTGCCGCTGAAAAACATACGGTGGCTGGATAAAAAACTCGCCGACTGAAACGTTTGAATGCCGTGCCGAAGACGGTACAAGCTCAAGAACGCCCCGGAGTCATTATGAAAATCCTTACCGTCACCTGCTGGAGCCATAAAATAAAATACTACCTGCTTGCTTCGGGTGGCCGGACAATACTTGCCTCGGGAATAATTGAAAGAGTCGGCCTTGATGGCTCTTTTATCTGCCAGAGCATTCCCGGCCGGGAACCATTGACCCTGAAAATGGACAATGATGACCACCAGAGCGCCTTAGCCCTTATTATCTCAACACTCACGGACCCACAGCACGGAGTCATTGCAAGCGTCTTGGAGATTTCTGCCGTGGGGCACCGGGTCGCGCATGGCGGCAAGGAATTCACTCACTCTGTTCAGATCGACGACAACGTCCTCAACTCAATTCGTCAATTACAACATCTGGCACCTATACACTCGGCACCCAACATTTTGGGTATCGAAGCGGCAATGTCACTCATGCCTTCTATTCCCCATGTGGCTATTTTTGACACCGCCTTCCACTTGTCAATGCCTGACTATGCCTACATCTATCCTCTTCCCTATGAATGGCATGAAAAACATGGTGTTCGCCGCTATGGCTTTCATGGCCCGTCCCACCTGTACCTTTCACGTCGAGCCGCAGTGCTTCTCGGTAAACCGGTAGAGGCCTGCAACCTGATCACCATCCACCTGGACCGGGGGGTGTCGCTCTGCGCCATACGGAACGGACTCTCCGTTGACACCAGCATGGGCATGACACCGCTTGAAGGCGTCGTCATGGAGACTCGCTGCGGTGACATTGATGCAGGCATCCACTCTTATATGATGAAAACTCTGAATCTTTCGACAAAAGAATTTGAACTGGTTCTCAATAACAGGAGCGGTATTTTTGGCATTACCGGACAACACATGGAGCGACAGCATTTTGTACGAGCAGCTCTTGAAGGCTCCCCCCGGTGTAAACTGGCCCTTGATATTGAAACCTACCGGCTCAAAAAATATATCGGATCATACCTGGCGATTGCCGGACCATTAGATGCAATTGTTTTTACCACCGGTAGCGGCGCGATAGAAGCAACGGTAAGAGAGATGGTGTTGCATGAACTTGACGCCATCGGCATACACATTGACCGGGACAGCAATCGCACTATCCGGGCAGACCATGAAGAGGCAGAAATCAGCGGTGAGGGGTCACTGGTCAGAACCTTTATCATTCCAACAAATGAAGAACTTGTCATTGCCGAGGATGTGGCAGCAATCCTGTCAGGAGTTTGCTGCAACCATCTGCATTACGACTATTCCTTTGCAAACAGCGACTTTGTTCCATCTGCTGCGATGCGATAGACAATGCCCCCTCAGCATAATCACCGCCATTTTTTGTGTTATAACAACCATAATCAAGTGCACCCGCTACGCAGCATAGCTGTCCTGCAGGTGCACTTTGTCATTGCAGGTCTGATTTCATACGCGTGAGGTGTATTGTGCCAAAGCTGAAAAGAAACCTACTCATCGCCAGCGGGATCATAGCGGCTCTCCTTCTCTTCATAACTGCCGTCATGCCGATGATCGTCAGAGCCAAAGGCGTGGCAGCCATAGAGGAGGCGACCGGGCGCAAGGCGCACATTGAATCCGTATCCATCAACCCTTTCACCCTGACGGTGACCGTCAACGGATTTGCCATCGCCGAGAAGGGGGCGGCTCCCCTCGTCGGTTTCAGCCAGGTACGCGCCTCGCTTTCCCTCGCATCCGTCTACAAGCGCGCCCTGATACTCTCCCAAGTAGATATCGACACCCCCACCTTCAACCTTACCCGCACCGGTCCCAACCGCTACAGCTTCAGCGACATTCTCGATCGGCAAAAGCAGGCTCCCAAGCAGGAAA